>JANPPH010000320.1:0-2470 GCA_031428395.1 Gammaproteobacteria bacterium | reverse complement strand
CTGAGGATCTAAAAAAAATTGATGTACCCACATTGATTCTTCACGGCGAAGACGATCAGATCGTGCCCGTTGCCAATTCAGCGCTCCTTTCGGCAAAGTTGGTGAAAAAGGCAACGCTAAAAGTGTACCCCGGGGCATCGCACGGCATGTGCGTAACCCTGGCGGATCAGATTAACGCCGATCTCTTGGTATTTCTCAAGGATTAAACCCAGATTTTCCATTAGCGCTTGTAGCGAGGGCGTGCAAGGTGTTGAAGAGGTGCGAGAAAAATTGAACAATAGCCGGAGGCGTAGTCACTCTACGGTGACAGGCTGTTTTTCAATTTTTCGCGCGCAGATTCAGCGCCTTGTGCGGCCGCAGTAGAGGGTTAATGGAAAATCTGGGTTAAATGTAGGGAGGCAAGATATGACGGAATTGACGCTTATACTCGGCAATAAAAATTACTCATCTTGGTCGTTGCGGCCTTGGTTGCTAATGAAGCATTTCCAAATCCCCTTTGCTGAAATTCGTGTTCCGCTATACAGCGACTCGTCACTCGCCAAACTAAAAAAGCTTTCACCCTCTGGCAAAGTGCCGGCGCTTATCGCGGGGGATTTTATCGTCTGGGACTCCCTCGCTATTTGTGAATACATCGCCGATCAATATCCGCAGTTTGAATGCTGGCCAAAAGATCCGCGGTCAAGGGCGACTGCGCGATCTATGAGTGCCGAAATGCATTCCGGCTTTCAGGATCTGCGTAGTTACTTCCCTATGAATATACGCAAACGCGTGCCGTGGGATGGGGCGCCAGAGGCTGTTATGCGTGATATAGAACGGATTACCGAATTATGGCAATGCTGCATTGATTGCCCAAAGAGTGATGGCCCTTGGTTGTTCGGCAAGTTTGGCATCGTCGATGCGATGTTTGCTCCAGTCGTTTGGCGTTTTGTTACGTATAACGTACCCGTGGATGAGACATGTAAGCAGTACATGGATAACATGTTGGCATTGCCCGAGATGCAAGAATGGGTCGATGCGGCGTGTGCAGAGACGGAGGTGATAATGGAGTCGGAAAAAATGCCGGGTGTTGTAGCTTAGAGCCTGTTCAAGACCTCCGTGGAGGGCGCATTGCGGCGTTAAAATCGAACTCAAAATACTCACATACTTCGTGTATGCTCCGTTTTTGATTTCGATTTTGCCTTGCAATGCATCCCTCCACGTAGATCTTGAACAGGCTCTTAGGCGGGCATGGGGTGCGCGGCTGTGCTACGCCACCGATGCTCTAAATCGCTCGATGACGATTAAGAAATCCTTGCCGTACAATTCCAGTTTTCGCGCCCCAATGCCCGAGATATTGCTCAAATCGTCGGTATTGGCAGGCCGTTGCTCAACCATTTGTAGGAGAGTGGCGTCATGAAAAATGACATAGGGTGGTACCCCTTGTTTTTCCGCTAGTTCGCGGCGGCATTGGCGAAGTGCATTCCATAGCCCTTCGTCTTTGGGATGGATAACTTCGCTGCGCGGTTTTGCGCTCTCAGGTTTTTTCTTGCTGAGTTTTTTATCGCGCCGCAATTGTATTTGTTGTTCGCCACGCAGGAGTGGCCGACAGGCAGAGGTTAATTTTAACGAGCCAAAACCTTCGCTGTCGGAACATAAGAATCCGTGCGCGATGAGTTGCCGAAATACCGAGCGCCACTGCGTTGCATCGAGTGACTTGCCAATACCATAAGTGCTGAGTTTGTCATGGCCTAAGTTCATAATGCGCTCAGTGGTTTCACCCAGTAACACGCCGATGACGTGCTTTGCGCCAAAGCGTTGGCCGGTGCGATAAACGCAGGAAAGTGCCATGTTGGCCGCCTCCGTGCCGTCCCAGGTCTCGGTGGCTCCAATGCAATTGTCGCAGTGGCCGCAGGGTTCCTCCAGTTTGTCGCCAAAGTAACCCAGTAGCACTTGTCTACGACAACTTACCACTTCGCAATAACCCAGCAATGCTTCTAGCTTGCGTCGTTCAACGCGTTTGCGCGCATCATCGGCCTCCGATGACTCAAGCATTTGTCTTACCATGATCACATCTTGCATGCCGTAGGCCATCCAGGCGCTGGCAGGCAAGCCATCGCGCCCGGCGCGGCCGGTTTCTTGGTAGTAGGCCTCCAGGCTTTTGGGCAGGTCTAGGTGTGCCACAAAACGCACGTTCGGTTTGTTAATACCCATGCCGAAAGCGATGGTTGCGACAACCACGATACCTTCTTCACGCAGGAAACGTCGTTGATTTTGTTGGCGTACCGCTGCGGCGAGGCCCGCATGATAAGGCACTGCCTTCCAGCCTTTTTCGTTGAGCCATTCCGCGGTCGCTTCGACCTTTTTACGCGACATGCAGTAAACGATACCGGCGTCGTTTTTGTGGCTGCCGTCGAGAAATCGCAATAGTTGATCGCGCCCTTGCTGTTTTGGCATCACGGCGTAAAAGATGTTCGGGCGGTCAAAGCTGCTG
>JANPPH010000319.1:0-6473 GCA_031428395.1 Gammaproteobacteria bacterium | reverse complement strand
ATGCTGAATCTGCAAGATTTTTTCGTTAAATTTTGGCTCACCGTAGGGGTGACTACGGCGTCGCCAAAATTTAACGAAAAAATCTTCCATCTTCAACATCTTAAGCGCCCTCGCTACGTTTCCAACTGCCTTTTTTAGGTTGAAGGGACAATACCGGCAAAAGCAGAGTAAGAATCCAAAATATTCAAGTTTGTTGTATTGGTTGGGCGTCCTTCAAACACCGCAATTCTGACGCCATTGCCATGATTGCCGCTTGCATTGACATTGTCAGCATTGGAAATTGCTAGCAACGTCGCTAAATCCATACGGCCACGACTATCATAGGCCAGGAGTATTTGTACTTGTGTGCTGGCGCTTAGCGCTTTGATTTGCTCGGCATTCAGTTTCGCTGCAACAAAAGGTGATTGTTGTAGATCCTGAAACATGAATTGCTTAAGTTGTAATTTTTCTATGATGCTTAGCTTGTTGGCATTGAAGTCTATCAATTGGCGTCTATATTGCGCAGCCAGTTCAGCTCCAACCTTTTCCTCTGCGCCTGGATCAACCACATTTGGTTTCGCTAACTCAGCCATGGCCGGTACCGCAAGCCAGATCATAACGCTAAATGTCGCCGTAGGGGTTTTTTGGATTTGACTTAGTAAGGTCGGATGAGTCTTGCCAAATTTTGTGAATTGGCTGAGATAGCGCTTTAGAATATCCGCAGGAAGATATTCAACGCCGTTTTTATCGACGACGCGCTCTTCCAACTGCTCGCCGCCAAAGTTGAGTTTTAAAAAGGCGTAAGATTCAGTGCCAAGACGAATCTCAGCGGCGTGCTCAAGGGTGGTTGCATATTTGCTAAGGTCAATGCCAGCAATTGACCTCACTGCCGCTGTTGCGTTTGTGGCAATTATCGTTATTGCCGCAAGCGCTAGTACCGAGGGTAGTGCCTTCATTTTCCAATGTTGTGTCCGTTTCATGATCGCTCCGTTGTAAAATTAGATGTTGAGAACAAGCGGAGAATTCTAGGGGAACGGCATAAGCAAGGGCGCAGAGGAACGCGCTACAGAAGTGTGACTTATTTACACGCAACGTTTGGGAGCTGTTGGCTCAAATTAAAAACACTGTCGCCAAACCAAGAAAAATAAAAAATCCCATACTGTCTGTGGTGGCGGTAACCAATACGGTAGAGCCCAGCGCAGGATCGCGCCCAAGTTTGTGCATGGATAACGGAATAACGATGCCAGCGAGTGCTGCGATCAAAAGGTTGAGTAGCATGGCAACGGAAATAACGATGGCGAGGGAGGCGCTTTGATATAAGACATAGGCGAAGACACCCACTGCGCTGCCCCATATGGCGCCATTCAACAACCCTACGCCGGCTTCTTTGGCAATCAGTTTGCGTACGCTTGTCGTGCGAATTTGTCCTAGAGCCAATGCGCGCACAATCAATGTCGCAGTTTGATTGCCAGAGTTTCCGCCAATGCCTGCAACGATTGGCATTAATGCCGCAAGGGCAACAATCACCGAAATGCTATGTTCAAACATGCCGATCACGCGAGAGGCAATAAAAGCCGTGACAAGATTGATCGCTAACCACGGGCCGCGGTTTTGCACGCTCTTCCATACGGTTGAGAACAGATCTTCTTCTTCACGCAAGCCGGCCATGCCAAGCACGGTGTTATCGGACTCTTCGCGAATGAAGTCAACGACGGCATCAATGGTGACGCGGCCAATAAGCTTATTGTTGTCATCCACCACAGGAGCGCTAACTAAATTGTAGCGTTCAAACGCGTTTGCGGCTTCGCCAGCATCTTCCCGAGGATGTAAAATAACCGGATTATCGACCATGATGGCGCCGACCATGGTGTCAGGATTGTTAATCAGAAAATGTTTAAGCGGCACAACACCGATTAAAATATCATCACGATCGACGACGAATATCTTATCGGTTTGATCCGGTAGATCGCCCACTCGGCGTAAATAGCGCAGTGCTACCTCAACGGCAATGTCAGCGCGGATCGTTACCATTTCAAAGTCCATCAACGCGCCGACGGTGTCTTCGGGGAATGATAAGGCAGATTGCAAATGGGCACGATTTTGTTCGTCCATTGCCTCCAAAACATCTTGGATAACGTCGCGGGGTAAGTCGGGCGCGAGATCGGCAATTTCATCCGTATCGAGTGACTCGGCGGCGGCGACGAGTTCGTGACTATCCATGTGGGCGATAAGTGTTTCGCGCACCGCATCGGATGCCTCGAGCAAAATTTCGCCATCGCGCTCGGCCTTCACCAAATCCCAAACCGTTAGGCGCTCGTCAAGAGGAAGCGCCTCAAGGATGTACGCAACGTCAGCCGGGTGCATCTGGTCCAGCTTTTTGCGCAGTGCAGCGATGTTCTGCTTATGTACCAGCGATTCGACTAGGTCGTGTTTGGGCATGTCTTGGCGATGCACTAAGTCTTCGACCAAGCGCTGCCGGTGCAGCAAGTCGATCACATCTTGCAAGCTTTGCTGAGTGCTCTCTGGAGGCACGGATTTTCTGTTCTCAGCCATACCCTTAAATACCTTTAACGCTTAGTTTGTAACGTCCAAACCAAATCACTGGCCAGGCGTCACATCTTACCTCTATAGCCCATATTCGGCTGCAAATTTTACTTGCTCTGTCCGTCATGTGGTCGATATTCCGATAATTACTATTTCGCGACACCCTAACGTTCGTTTTTTAGCCTACCCATGTGCAGAAGTCAGGGCCTTCGGCGCAAGCACCAAGTGTTGCCTTCAGGTTGATAAGCCTAACAAAAAGTCGCGCGGAATGATTAGAGCGTAATCTGTTATGATGCTTAGAGCTCGCAGTCTGGAAACCTCAAGGAGATAACCATGACAATATTAGTAATTGGCGGCACCGGAACAGTCGGGAGTAAAGTCGTCAGCGGTTTAGCTGCAAAAAATCTCACTGTTCGATGCATGACGCGTGTCCCCGACAGTCTGAAAAATTTACCCCAGGGCGTAGAGGGTGTGCAGGCTGATATGGAGAAGCCTGCGACCTTAAAAGCGGCATTCAAAGGGGTGAGAAAAGTTTTTTTAATCACTCCATTAAGTCAAAACGAAACGTTACAAGGCATTGCTGCGGTGCAGGCGGCAAAAATTGCTGAAGTGGAGCACATTGTCTATATGTCAGTGCCTATGCCCAAGGGTGCGGAGGTGATTCCGCATTTTAGGAGCAAGGTGCCGGTTGAGGGCGAGATTAAATCGTCGGGTATTCCCTTTACGATTTTGCGGCCGAATAACTTTTTTCAAAACGACTATTGGTGCCGGGCGGCCGTGATGTTGTACAACACTTACCCGCAACCGATAGGTTCGATCGGGCTAAATAGAATTGATGCGCGCGACATCGCGGATGCAGCGATTAACGCCCTGACCCAATCCGGCCACGAAAATCGTGAATATGAGCTGCATGGGCCGGATGTATTGAACGGCGATGCCGTGGCTGCGGTCTACAGTAAGTATCTTAATAAGCAAGTGAGTTATGGTGGCGATGACCTTGAAGCGTGGTCAAAACAAGCGCAGCACATGATGCCGGAATGGATGGTGCGTGACCTCAGAATCATGTACGACTATTTTCAGCACAATGGCTTCCTGGCTAGCGCCAACGCCTTGGCGGAACAGCAAAAAGTAATAGGCCACGCGCCCCGGACATTTGATCAATTTGTGGCCGAAATACTCCCCGAGTGGCGAGCGTTGTCACAACAATAGGTGGGCAAATAGAAATGAAAAAACTAGCGCGTTTTGGCTCCGGATTGATGGTGATGGTCTGTCTTGCAACGCAAGCTGTGGCAGCTGCGCCCGATGTTAATGCCGGAAAACTGGAAAAAATTATCGCCGGTGAGCATCGCGCCCAGGAAAACAAGCTGCGCGATAAATATCGCCATCCGCTTGAAACATTAAATTTCTTTGGCGTGCGAGACAGCATGACGGTAGTAGAAATTTATCCCGGCGGGGGTTGGTATACAGAAATTCTGGCGCCGTTCCTTAAAGACAAGGGGACGTATTACGCCACCGGCTACGATGCGGAATCCCATGTCGATTTTTTTAAGAATAGCGTCAAGCAGTTCCAAGGCAAGTTAACCGCGAATCCGGAATTGTATGGCAAAGTAAAAATAACCGAGCTTTCTCCGCCCAAAAAATTGCAAATTGCGCCAGCAGGAAGCGCCGACATGGTGCTCACATTTCGTAATGTGCATAACTGGATGAGTGCAGGCACTGCCACCGCTGTATTTGAGGCGATGTATCGGGCCTTAAAGCCGGGTGGAATTTTGGGCGTAGTTGAGCACCGTGGCGATCCCAAAGTGTCGCAAGATCCCGAAGCCAATTCTGGTTACGTGAATGAAGATCACGTCGTTAAGCTTGCCCAGGCGGCGGGGTTTAAGCTTCTTGAGAAATCCGAGATCAACGCCAATCTCAAGGATACTAAAGATTATCCCAAGGGCGTTTGGACGTTGCCGCCCACATTGGTAAATGGTGAGGTCGATAAAGGAAGATATCTGGCCATTGGTGAAAGCGACAGGATGACACTGAAGTTTGTCAAACCTGCAAAATAAGCCGCAAAACCTTTGGCTGTTTACGACCTGCATTGCCATTCCTATCATTCTGATGGCGTATTAACGCCAGAGGAAGTGGTTAAGCGCGCCAAGGCGTGCCAGGTCGATGTGTTGGCGCTTACCGATCATGATGTCGTTTCCGGTTTAGCCGAGGCAAGGCTTGCGGCGGCTGAGTGCGGTATTCGTTTTATTCCCGGCATTGAAATTTCAGTAACGTGGGATAAGCAGCTGATTCATGTCGTGGGCTTGAATATCGATTTTGCTTCAGCGCCGCTTTTGAGTGGTTTGACGCAACAGGCAAAAACTCGTTTGGCACGCGCCGAGCGTATCGCCGAGCAACTAGAAAAGGCCGGAATTAAGGGCGTTAAACAAGGTGTATGGGAGTTGGTAGGCCATGACAACATAACCCGCACCCATTTTGCGCGTTATCTAGTTCAGCAGGGCAAAGCACCCAATATGCGGGATTGCTTCGAGCGCTTTCTAAAACACGGTAGGCCCGGATATGTGAGTGCACAATGGGTCTCGCTGGGTGAGGCAGTACAATGGATCAAGCAGGCAGGCGGTCTTGCGGTGATTGCTCACCCCACGCGTTATAAAATGACAGCCGCCAAATTGAGCCGCTTAATTGCCGATTTTGAAGAATGTGGTGGCCGGGGTTTGGAAATCATCTACGGCAATTGCAGTACTGAGGTAATGGATAGCAACATTGCGGTGTTAAAGCGCTCGCAGTTGTTGGCTTCTATTGGGTCTGACTTTCACGACCCCGGCGACCGCTGGATCGAGTTGGGTAGATTTCCACCGATGCCCGAAGGGCTTCCTGTGGTATGGCAAGAGTTTGCGGTTTAGGCGCGCCTTAGCGTAGCCATGTGCCCGGGTTGTTGGTTTTTCTTTCTTGCTCGTCCGGAATAAAATACTCTACTATTTGTGGACCTTTAGCGCACAACGCGAAGCAGCCTTTTTCAGTCAAAATGTAACCTTCTTCGTTTACGCCGATCCAGCCGGCTCTTTCCCACGCTTGGATCGAGCGAGGAGTGCCATGGTGCTCAATGTGGCGTAACAGGGCGCCGGGAACGGGATTGGTCGGCTGCGAAAGCGAAAATATAA
The DNA here is from genome assembly GCA_031428395.1 of Gammaproteobacteria bacterium. GTDB lineage: Bacteria > Pseudomonadota > Gammaproteobacteria > JAADHS01 > JAADHS01 > JANPPH01. The sequence continues at coordinate 792 of JANPPH010000319.1, read as the reverse complement.
GCTTGCGTCGAACAAACGGATCCATGTTTATGTTGTCACTCGTCATCGTGATCCCCCAACGCTTTTAATATCTAAGTCACTGGTTCCTAATCGCAAAAGTGAAGCCTATCGCTAATCTATTAGCCTTCGATTTTCCACCGATATCTTGGGTCTGAGAATACGTAACGCCCCTAAGAGCCTGTTCAAGATCTCCGTGGAGGGCGCATTGCGGCGCTATCGAAGTCACGACGGCATGGATGTCGGAGGTAGGGCAACGCACGACCGCATGGATGCGGGAGGTAGGGCAGCGCCGGGAGCGGCTGCCGAGGAGCAGTTGCCGGAAATACTCACATACTCCGTGTATGCTCCGTTTTTGATTTCGATTTTGCCTTGCACTGCATCCCTCCACGGAGATCTTGAACAGGCTCTAAGCGCAAAACACCTCATTTCAAACTCAACTTTGCCTCAATGCAATCCAGCAACATAGCGCCAATATCGAGTGAATAAAGAGCATTAAGTTCGCGCGCGCAGGTGGGGCTTGTCACATTAATCTCGGTTAGATAATCGCCAATCACATCCAGGCCAACAAACATCAGCCCTTTCTGTTTTAATAACGGACCCACTTCAGCGCAAATCCATCGATCGCGTTCGCTTAGTGCGACCCCTACGCCTTTTCCGCCTGCCGCAAGATTGCCACGGGTTTCACCTTTAGCGGGTATGCGCGCCAACGCATACGGCACAGGTTCGCCATCGATGAGCAAGATGCGCTTATCACCCTGGGTGATTTCGGGGATAAAACGCTGTGCCATGATA
>JANPPH010000318.1:0-3357 GCA_031428395.1 Gammaproteobacteria bacterium | reverse complement strand
CAATCGTGCCGCGAATGCGCTGGCCGGTTTTATAAAACTCATTGAAGACCTTGCCAAGGCAAGCCTCAATCAATCGCTTGAATTCCAAGTACAAGAAGTTATCACCGTCAGCGGCTTGATAGAACATCATCGCAAAGAGAAGGGCGAAAAAGGCGAGATGCGCGTGGAAAACTTGGAAGAGTTGATCAACGCGGCGCGTCAATATGAGCAGGAAGAACAAGATCCAGCTATCGAGGTGTTATCTGCGTTTCTTGCTCACGCGGCTTTAGAAGCGGGCGATACGCAAAGCACTGAATGGGACGATGCAGTACAGCTGATGACGCTACATAGCGCCAAGGGTTTGGAATTTCCTTTGGTATTTTTATCTGGGTTGGAAGAGCGTTTGTTTCCGCACCCAATGTCGGCGGAGCAACCTGGCCGGTTAGAGGAAGAACGGCGTTTGTGCTATGTGGGGATTACGCGTGCCAAGCGGCAATTGTATTTCACCTATGCAGAAAGCCGTCGCGTGCATGGTACAGACTCTTATTTTTCGCGGCCGTCGCGGTTTATTAGTGAAATACCGCGCGAACTGATTGAAGACGTGCGGCCGCGGATGACCGTGAAGCGCCCCGTCGCTGCGAGCGAAAATCATAGCAGCGCTGCGGCTAATGGGCTACGCATTGGCCAACGGGTGATGCACGGAAAATTTGGCGAAGGCATGGTACTCAATTGCGAAGGCCAGGGTGATCAGGCTCGGGTGCAAGTGAATTTTCAATCCGTGGGCAGCAAGTGGTTGGTGCTGTCGTATGCTAATTTGATGGCGATTTAGGTAGGGCTATAGCAACAGCATAGCGTGTCGATAGGCGATTTATTCTGCAGCGTATATCGCCTTCGATACTTTGTACGGATAAATCGCAACTACCCGTTGCGCTCGTTTATTTTTTCACTGCAAGACGACATCCGCTGGCCGCGCCAGTGGAATATCAGTATGCCATTTGTCTGGTCTGCCAACATGATAGCCTTGCGCATAATCCACGCCATAGCTCTTTAGCATCTGTAGTGTTTCTTCGTTTTCGACAAACTCCGCAATCGTGACTTTGCCCAGAGCGTGCGCCACTTGATTCATGGAACGTACCATGACTTGATCGACGGGCGTATTGAACATGCTTTGGACGAACGAACCATCAATTTTTAGCTTATCAACCGGAAGATGTTTCAGGTACGTGAAGGAGCTGAACCCTGAGCCAAAATCGTCGAGTGCAAATTGGCAACCAATATCTTTCAGCGCACCGATAAAAGATATTGCCGATGACAAGTTAGCAATGGCGGCTGTCTCAGTGATTTCAAATGTGACTAGCGATGGATCAAGATTTGTTTCGCGCAAGCGGCTGCGGATTAATGGCAATAACTTGCTATCCTCGAATGCCTTACCGGATAAATTAATCGAAAAACGCACGAATTGGCCAGAGGCGTGCAGCTCCGCCAAATGTTCAATTGATTTAGAAACCATCCAGCGATCAACGTTGTGTATTAGGCCAAAGCGTTCGGCCGCAGGCATAAATCCACCTGGCAAAATAATTTGCCCATCGTCGCATAGCATGCGCACCAATACTTCGTAATCTTGAATCTTGCCGGTGCTTAGTGATGCGATAGGCTGATACACAATTTGCAAACGATCGTGCTCTAAGGTGTCACGCAAGCGTGCCGCCCAACCCATGTCGGCTTGCATGCCCTCTTTGTCCTGATCCCCAGGGTTGTACAAATGCGCCTGGTTGCGACCGTGGCGCTTTGCGCCGTGGCAAGCAACATCGGCGTGAGCCATGCAATCATCCGCAGTGAGAACGCCACTATCGATCATGGCAACGCCGATACTGCAACTGACATTGTAGACATTGCCACGCTCAAGAAATCGATAAGACTCCACCAAGCTACGCATGTTTTCTGCAGCACGCAGGGCGCTCGCCTCATCAACGTTGTAAAGCAATACCGTGAATTCGTCGCCGCCGAAACGCGCTAAGACGTCACCTTCGCGCACGTGTTTTTTAAGCAACGCTGAAAACTCGATTAACAAGCGATCACCCGCTGCATGCCCAAGCGTATCGTTGATGTATTTGAACTGATCTAAATCAATGTAAAACAAGGCACAGGTTGCCCCGCTACGTGCAACACGGGCAATGACGCGCTCTAATTCTTGTTGGAAATAGCGACGATTGGGCAGCGCGGTAAGGGCATCGTGTTGCGCTTGATAGGCCAATTGCCGTTCAAACGCCTTGCGCTCAGTAATATCACGCGCTGTGCCGTGCACGCCGATGACACGCCCGGCAGTATTAAGCATAGGCTTGGCATTGAAACTCAAATAATGCAACGTGCCATGTTTATCGATATGCACTTTCTCGCATTGGACTAATTCTTTGCCCTGCAAAACATCGGCAAAGGGAATCGATTCGCGGTCTGGGTGCTCAGGTGATACAAATTTACTAATAGGCCGGTAAAGCATTTCTTGAGGCTCATAGCCGTAGATAATTTTTGCGGCCTTGTTAAGATAGGTCCAGCAACCGCGTAAATCCATGGTCCACACTAAATCATGAGCGGTCTCAACCAAGTCGCGATAATGTGTCTCGCGACGCTCATTGGTGGCAACTTGCGCTTGGCGACGCAAAACCTGATAGATAATTGCCAACGCGGCGGCGCCAAAACCACTCCAGAGAAGCAGCGTTATAAACGAGAAATAGCCAGTTTTGACGTAGTAATGCAGGGTGAGAAATGCGCCCATAAGCCAAGGAACTAATGCAATGACTAGCCACAATTTCATATTTAAACGCACAGATACACCCTTTTATTATTCTTAAACGCCAAGACAGGCAGGTTCGCAAGCGGGGGGGTTTTGTCGTGTTGCGACGATGCAGGGCGAAGCGCAATGTATTATGCAAAGCCGATCAGGTCAATACGGGTTATCGCGATCCCTGAAGGATGCAAGCTCAGCCCTAAACTTGACGGTGGAATTCTTTGCTGGGAACGCGTTTGCCTGGCATCAAGATGGTGACACGTCACTCGCTTAAATGCGTCATTCGCGCATTGTTTAGACGCAAGCGATCTGCAATTTAAAGAAGTTTCGTCCGCTTACACATCAACGGGTAAATTTAATTTTAACTTCGCATTACGTGTCAACACATTCGATGCCGATGTTCTTCTTTTAGTTCAATTTTTACTCGCACTACTGACTTTGTTGTAGAATTGTTTAACCCAGATTTTCCATTAGCCTCGTAGCGAGGGCGTGCAAGGTGCTGAAGATGGGCGATAAAAGAAGAAAAACAATCGGAGGCGTAGTCACTCTACGGTGACAGGCTGTTTTTCTTTTTTTATCGCGCCGATTCAGTG
>JANPPH010000317.1:0-5420 GCA_031428395.1 Gammaproteobacteria bacterium | reverse complement strand
ATCGGTGCGCCGCCAAAAGCCCATGGCAATCAGGATAACCGCCAGCGCAAGTAGCTGCCCAAGTTCGACCCCGACGTTGAATGCAAGGATGTTCGACACCAGTCCGTCTTGGGATAGGGTGAATTCTTGCAGTTTGGTTGCGAGGCCAAAGCCGTGGAAGAAACCGAAAATAAGCACTGCTGCTTTGAGGTTCGGCTGGAAGCCCAGCACCCGTTGGAATGCACCCAGATTATCGAGCGCCTTGTACGCGACCGACAGGCCAATGATGGCATCCACAATGTACGGGTTGACATGCGTGTCGCTGAGGACGCCATACAACAAGGTAACGCTATGACCAATGGCGAACAGCGTTACGTAAACGCCGACCTCACGCATCCGGTACAAGAAGAAAATCACACCAAACAGGAATAGCAGATGGTCATACCCCGTCACCATGTGCTTTGCTCCCAAGTAAATGAAGGGAATCAACTGTACGCCGCTGCTTTGCTCGATAAATAGCTTGTCATCCTCGGCGACACCATGCGCGAACACGCTGGGCGACAGAAGAGGTAGCAACAAAAGCGTGATGAATGCAAGCCAACGGGGCCGCAAAACGGTATTGAGCCGTCGCAACGTGAAGGCTAATGTCAAAGTTCTAGTCATGTTCCAACTCCAAATTATGTGTGCAAATCGCATACGCCACCGGGGATGCGAGGGCTGCTCATCGTGCCGAAAATGCTTCTGCGACTGCGAATGGTTCTGCCGCAAGGTCCATTAATGTTCACAGGCGGGTTGCGCAGTGAATTGCACGAGTGAAACGGCCGTGCTAAAAAGGCGCCCGCGTGCAGTCAGCGAATATCAAGGCGTGATTTTATTGTGGAGGGGCGCGCAACGGGGGACTGAGATAAAAGTGTAGTTTTTTAGGTCGGTTAGTATTACTGCGATGTTTGTTAACGGCACTGCCTGTCGTTAAGACTATCCATTTTAGTATAAACAAAATAGCTAAACTGAAAATGGCAAGAACAACCCAACCAACAGTTTTCTTGGCGATTGCCGAACCGCCAAGCTCAATCTCCATCCAGGTCGCATCATCATGATCAGTAACATTGGTGACGAATTCAGTCAAAAAACTCTCAATGTGAAACTCCGCTTCGTGGGTATGAGTTGCGACATCGAGAGTGCCCTGCGGCACATGACTATGACGGTATAAGCCCAGGCCGTGAGTGACCAGCATTGCCAACAACAACCCAAAGATTACAGTCTGATGAAAGATACGCCAAGACGACATTGGTAAATATGACCCACAAAAACCGAATGCCGATATTACCATAGTTTTAGGCCAAACTAAACTAGCTTTCCATCCACCTAATGCAGCGTGGATTTTCGCCTGCCGCATCATTTAAGGACAATTCATCGCACTTTTTGGCGAGTGAGCAATGTCAAAAGGACGTTACTCGTAGTCGTAACTCCGTATTCCGCTCTGCCTTTAAATGTCCAAGAATGGTTTCTTTTTAGGCAACGGTGGTGTTGGCGATAGGTTTAACGACAGAGTAAGGAGAGGCGATGTGACTGCGCGACTAGGAAAGCTGGAGAAAGTCGTTGTTCGCGAAGTGCTGGGTGTTGACACGCGTGAATTGGTAGACTGGTTAGGCAAAAAAGAAAATCTGCCTTTGCTCAGTTCGGCCATTGGCAAAGAATTAACGTTCGAGGCGCATGACAAAAGCACCGGTCCGTATCGATCAGATTTGTGCTGCAAAGATTCGGATACGAACGCTTGGGTATTGTTTTGCGTGGTGTTCGATCGTCTTGCCTATGCTCAAATTGGGGAATTATTGAGCTATGCTGCAGGGCTTGATGAAGTCACCTTGGTGTGGGTCGCTGAGCGGGTAACAGAAGATCACTATGCGACACTGGATTGGCTAAATACGATCACCAACGATCGTGTCCGCTGTTATGCCTTGGAAATGGATTTCTGGCATATAGCGGATTCTCCCATTGCGCCGACCTTCACGGTGGTATGTCGCCCACGCGAAGGTGGAAAAATGCCATCATCGAAATCGGACCGTATCATTACAAACAGCGTCTCGCGTTATAAGCCGCTTATGTTGGAATATTGGACTGAATTTAACCAGTTTCTGTTAACCCGCCAAAGTTTTATCAAGGGCCAAAAGCCGATGCCACTGCATTGGTTGAACTTCCCATTAGGGAGCCCGTATTTTCAATTAGTTGTCTCCATCAATGCGCGCGATAAAGTCATTACGGTCGGCCTAGTGTTGTCTGGGCCGCAGGCGCGTGCGAATTTTCAGACCTTGCAGCAAGCAAAGTTTACCATTGAAGGAGAAGTAGGCACTTCATTGGAATGGCACGATCTGGCAGAGAAAAAAGAAAGTCATATTTTTCTGCGCAAAAGCGATGTGGATGCCGCCAATCACGCTGGCTGGCCAGATCAACACGAATGGATTGCGCAGACCTTAGAGGCATTTCATCGCGCCTTTGCGTTGCGCGTAGAGTCATTGGTCGCCGATACAAACTATCAGCGAAGCGAAGTAATTCCAGACCCGGTGAATATAGTTTCACCTGCCGTGCTAAATTAATTAGCTGTCGCGCCGGGAACAGGTTGCCTAGAAAGGCGTTACGTGGACGGGTAATTTCTGGCAACCTTAACGATGTTTGGCCGAGTTTTTTTGTGATGGAGTCGCTAGTTGGAGCTAAGCAAGAAGTATAAGCTAGCCCTTTAAGGCCCCGTGAATAATTCCGTTGTGAGATTGTTAGCGCGAGGGAATTTAAATGTGGTTTTCGTTTTTCGCCATCTCGCGTGCCGCACATTTTAGTGACTCAGTGATCTTGTGAGATAAAGAGGGTCTTAATTTAAGTCGTCGCGATGACGATACAAACAATGTTGTTGCTGTACTCCTAAAAGCGGCGATTTTAGCTAAGAATTTAGGGTAATACCATTGGGGGCGATACATGATCTGGAAACTAAACGCGGCAATTCCTTCCCTTGATGATAAATTTCAGCACGTTACTGAACTTCCTCCGATTCCTGAAGTGGCCCGCGCGATACTGGCGCTAAAGGAAGATCCCCAGGCCAATGCGCATCGTCTTGGTCGCACTGTTGAGCTGGATCCTGGTCTCGCCGCCACCCTAGTGCGTTATGCAACCTCGGCATCGTTTAGTTACCGAGGTAAAATTGAATCCATCCAAGACGCTATCAGTCGAGTGCTAGGCTTTGACAAAGCCATGCACATCGCCCTCGGTTTAGCGGCTGGGCGCGCTTTGCGGCATGCCAAAGAGGGGCCAATAGGTGTCAAAGCATTCTGGCGTCATGCAATTTTTTCCGCTTCGCTGATGCAGTATCTGGCGATGCAAATGCCAGCGGCTCAGCGCCCAGCCCCAGGTCTTGTATACCTAGCAGGACTCGTCCACAACATTGGTTTTTTGCTCATGGGCCACTTGTTGGAGGCTGAATTTAATCTCTTGAATAAAGCACTCATCGAGCGTCCGTCCGCATCCGTCATTGAGCTTGAAAAGGAGTTACTCGGCTTGTCCCATACAGATTTAGGCGTATGGTTACTGAGAAAATGGAAAATGCCACCCGAAGTCCTCGTTACAGTGTTCAGTCATCATAATGAGCATTACCAAGGCAATCATGCTGTTTACGCTAACCTCGCCTTAATCGCCGATCGATTGTTAAAACGCCATTCTATCGGCGATGCCCCCACTGAAGAATTGCCACTACCACTGTTATCCGCTTTAGGTCTTACACAAGAACAGGCCGAATCCATGCTGAATCGTTTACAAGACGAAAAAGAGGGGCTGGATGTGGCGGTTGCGAGCATCGTTTCGCAGCGGTAAACACGAGCACCTAAGCAGCGCTTTTCCCGCCTCGCCCTTTTTGTTAAGGCAGCCCAGTTATTGAGCCAAAGTAGGGTGCCGCCCTGTCTCGTTATGAAGACGTTATCCCTCGGTGGGGGATATCTGTTACTATCAGTCGCGATATTAATTAGGCGCTGATTACTCTACCAAACCGTCAAAGGAGATTGTATGAAGACAAGGCTAGCTGTGGCATTAGCTGTGTGCACATGGTCGGTGTATGCGAGTGCCGCCGACGCTGCGAAATTGGACACCGAAGAGCAAAAAATTGGCTATACCATCGGACACCAAATCGGGCAGGACCTTAAGCGCAGCGGTATGCCAATCGAAGTGAACGCCTTATCGCAAGCTATTAAGGATGTTCTGTCGGGGGCGAAGCCTGCAATGACGGAAGCGGAAATGAAGACTGCTATGGAGGCGCTACAGGCGAAGCAAATGAAGGCACAGACGGACATCGGCGAAAAGAATAAAAAAGCGGGCGAAGCCTTCCTCGAAGCCAATAAGAAGAAAGAAGGCGTGGTGGTGTTGCCCAGTGGCATGCAATACAAAGTGTTGACCAAGGGCACCGGCAAAAAGCCCACAGCGAAAGACACAGTGTCCGTTAATTATCGCGGTACGCTAATTGACGGCAAAGAATTTGACAGCTCTTACACTCGCGGTCAACCGGCCACCTTCCCGGTGTCGGGAGTGATCAAAGGGTGGCAGGATCTTCTACCCATGATGCCCGTAGGCTCTAAATGGCAAGTGTTTATCCCCGCCGATTTGGCGTATGGCGCACGTGGCGCGGGACCCGATATCGGTCCTAACTCAACGTTAATATTTGACATTGAATTGCTGGAAATTAAGAAAGCGGAATAACATTGCTGCGTGGCACAAGGAAGTGCCTTTTTGTTCTTTTTACTCGCCCTCTAATCGGCTGACGCATGGAATCTATCATGACGCCAAATGCTATTTATCTTAAAGATTATTCTCCTCCCGATTTTCACATCGATAGCGTCGAACTGCATATCGATCTGTCGCCGGAGAATACGGTCGTCACCTCACGCTTGAGCATGCGCCGCAGCGTAGGCACGGTCCATCAAGCATTAGTCTTAGACGGGCAGGCGTTGACACTAAAAACCATTGCCCTGGATGGCCGCCCATTAGAGCCGCAAGAATTTACGCTAGACCCCGAACACCTCATTATTCATCAAGTGCCGGATATCTTTGTCCTGACCACGCAAACGGTGACACAACCTTCGCAAAACACCGCGTTAGAAGGTTTGTATATGTCCAATGGGGTGTTTTGTACCCAGTGCGAAGCGGAAGGATTTCGGCGCATTACCTATTTTCTGGATCGGCCCGATGTTATGGCCAGTTATACGGCAACACTCACCGCGGACAAGCAGGCTTATCCTGTGTTGCTTGCTAACGGCAACCTCATCGCCGCTGGCGATGCGGATAATGGTCGGCACTGGGCGACCTGGCACGATCCTTTCAAAAAGCCCTGCTATTTGTTTGCTCTGGTCGCCGGTGAGCTCGCTTATATCGAGGATTTTTTCACCACCGCATCCGCTCGTCGCGTGACC
>JANPPH010000316.1:0-8613 GCA_031428395.1 Gammaproteobacteria bacterium | reverse complement strand
CTACGGAAGCAAGCGTATCTTATTGGACTGCCATCAAAATAAGATGGAAGACACCAAACTGCTGCACTATGAGCCATCGGAGCTGAAGCGCTTTGAACACATCGAATCTGAATGGCCGTTATTTTTTGCCTACTTGCTTTTAGATGAAATCTTCGCTGGCAATCGCCGCGAAGCCAACGCCTACGAGAGCGCATTGAAAAGTCTTTTAGTAGAACGCGATGGCCACCAGTTGTTGCCAGAACTCTATTTCGTGCCCCACGACAAAGTCGAACAAGAAAAGGCCGAGCCGCACAGCCAAGAGCGCCTGCCTAATGAGAACGTGCCCTTGGTATGGGCGCAAAGCCTCTACTGGCTAGGTTTACTCATCCAAGACGGCCTGTTAAGTGCGGCCGACATTGACCCCTTGGGCCGACGATTCCGCCCAGGGCACGCGCGAAAAATCGCGGTGCATTGTTTATTGTTGGCGGAAAACGAAGTAGTGCAACGCTTATTGCAACAACAAGGCGTGGACGTCGAGACGGTCGATCAAGTTAAACCTGTGAACATTCGACGCGCTAGCGAGTTTGCCGAAGTTAGCGGCTTATTTGGTCGCAACAGCAAATTAAACCTTAGCGGTCGTCCACCCGGACGCGTCAATAATCTTGCCACCTCGCAAGTATTCGAGCTAAATGGAAATTTAGTCCTATTTTTGCCGTCGTTTTTCGATCAACGCGACTTTTATTTAGCCCAAGACAATCACCTGCTCGTTGAACAGTTTAAAAGTGAGCTGGCCTATCATCGCCACCACTGGCAGCAGCCGGGCAATCCGCTAATCACCTTGCTTATTACCGAATCAATGCTCACTCACGGTGGGCAGGAAATAATATTGAATCTTTTCGGCGAACTACGCTCAGGTCGCTGCAACGGTGCTGACGTCAGAATGGGTTTTCTAACGCAACTAATGGCCACAACAAGTAAACAGTGCATCAATGATTTGGCTGAATTGCGGTTTTCTCAGCCACCCATGCATAACGAAATACCGAGCACTTCAATCCTGCATTATGACCCTCAAACCACCGCGACCTTGTCCGTTGCCGAAGAACAAAAATGGGATCAGGAATGCAATGTCGATCCATTGCTGCAGCGCCTCGCTGTCTCGGGCAATCTGTATGAACAGATTGCCATTTTGAGTCGGTTGCGCCGCATGTTTGGTAGTCAACACAGCGTGCAACTGGCAGCCTATGACAACCCATTTTCGATCGAATTTTTGATCGAGGATTTATATGCGCTCGCCAGCCACCACCATGTCTTCGGCGTTGTGCGTCAAGCAGCGGGTTTATTGCGAAAGTATGCGGTGAACTTAGAAAATGCGGTCGGCGAGATTATGCTCCGACAACGCCAAGTCGCGGTCGGCCGCGCCTACAGTAGCGCTTCGGTAATAACCAAACCCCTCACGGCCCAAGCGCTGCTCGCGCATATTGCAACGTATTGTGGCGACGACGAACGCGAACAAATCCTTACGCAAGAAATTTTGCTTTACCTGGGCATGCTAATAAAAACTGAGCCCGGCCTATTCGACAAAATGCTTACCCTACGCATTGGCCACATTTTGCTTTTAATGACCAGCCAAGCCGCACGTCGCTATCGCGTCACGCAAGCTGACGCATTTCGATTATTGCTCGACCGCAGCCCTCACGCCTTATTGGCGAAACTGCGCGCGATTTTAGCCGGGTATCAACGTGAAACAAAAAAGCTTCTCCTCTTGGAATCGTTACACCAAAAAGAGGGCAGTGAGCACCTAACCTGGGTTCGTTTCTCCGCCCACAATGACCCTCTTGCCCTGGAAAGCAGTTCCACCAACTGGCGCACCTGGCGCGAACACCAAGGCGTGGTAAGCCGCCTGCCGGATGAATTTTATGCCAATATTTGGAATATCTTGGGCCACTGTAAAGGCATAGTTATTGGCGATAAGCTGGCGTTACGTAATCGTCTCGAAAGCAATCTACGTTTAGAAACAACCGCGCTGGAAAAAAACTTTGCCCTACACGTTGAGCACCGATTAAATAAAATCCAGGCCCCCGAATACCGTCAACTGGTTATCGAGACATTAACTGCGCTGGCAGCCATCTTCCGCGCCAACCCCAATTTATACCTAGATGATTATTTGGTACTGGACGTCCTTATCGGGCATGCCGTAAGAATGGCTTGGATAAATCTGCACCCTACCCTTGCGGCGGACTACGACCAAAACCGCACTGCGGCCTGGGCCAATATTTATGAAACCGCCCCACATCAGGCGGCTAATGCAGTGATGGCAGCGTTGGACTTCTTACTGGTGAATTGACGGGGCATTGACCGTCGTGAGAACTGATGAATTATTTATAACCTAAGCGGTCAAGACGCATCGTTTACCTAAGCACGTTTAGCGAACAGCCTCACGATCTAAATAGAACCGAATTTGAGTACCAAACTTTCGAATATCGACAGGTTTCGTGATATAGCCATCGCAGCCCGCATCAAACGATTTTTTCCTGTCACTATCGAGCGCGTTGGCCGTAACGGCGATAATGGGAATGCCAACCAGCTCCGGCAGACCTTTCATTTGTCTCGCAGCACTGTAACCATCCAAATCGGGCATGTTAATGTCCAGCAAAATGGCATCGGGTTGCTGCTGTTTAGCGATTTCGATGCCCGACGCGGCATCACAAGCCTCCAACATATCAAACCCTTCTACCCGCAGTAACTTCTTTATTAACAACATGTTAACTGGATCGTCTTCAATATAAAGTATGCACGGCCGACGATTCACATTTTTTCCAGTAAGGTAGTAATTGCCCAAAAATGGCACGGTTTGAACCAAACTAGCACATTTTTTGCCACGGAAACAATAATAAGGGTTCAAAAAGACAGGCTCGGTTTACCCAAAACCTGAGCACCTAAATTGCGCCGGCGTTTTTGGGGGCACTTTGCTCAATATTAAGTTCACTGTGAATATCGTCATCCAATGTCTCCCACTCAAAATAATGCAACGGAACGGTGAAATGAAAAGTGGTGCCGATGCCATGTTCGCTCTCAAGCCACATATCGCCACCGTGCATTTGCACAATACGTCGAGAAATCGCCATACCCAAGCCCGTGCCACGGTATTTACGCGCCGACCCACCATCAATTTGGCGAAATTTTTCAAACACTTTGGCGCGATCTGCGAGGCGAATGCCCACACCCGTATCTCGAATTGAGATTAATATCCAATGTGTTTGATAAGGCATATGCTCGCGTTGTTCCGACGGAATGATCGCATCATCCACTTGAACGGTTCGGCACCCTACTACCACTTCGCCTTTTTCAGTAAACTTTACGGCGTTGCTCAAAATATTCAACAAGACTTGCTTAATGCGTGTGTTATCACCATACACCACCGGAATGCGGGCGAAACTTTCCTTACGCAACGCCAAACCTTTCTGTCGAAAGAGTACGCTAACATTTTGCATGGTGTCCTCGATGAGCTTAGCCAAATCGACTGTCTCCAAATTAAGCACCATCTTGCCCGCTTCAATTTTGGATAGGTCAAGCACATCGTTAATGAGGCGCAACAAATGTTCACCGCCACTATTCACATGACCAATACTCACTTTCTGTTCGTCGGTAAGTTCGCCATCGATACCCTGCAACAAAGCGCCGGAAAATCCGATAATGGCGTTTAGCGGCGTACGTAATTCATGCGACATATTAGCCAAAAAATCGGATTTTACACGCAAGGCTTCTTGCAATTGAGAATTGGTTGTTCGTAGTTCTTGGTTTCGCTGCAGGTCGGCGGCGCGTAAGCGATCACTTTCCATTACCACAAACCAATACAATGCAGACAACGACAGAACGAGGACAAGAATGATGATTGCGTAACTGGTGTAAGTGACGGTTTGTTCGGCGAGGTAACTGTCGGTGTAATCGTTGAGTGTGACTAAATGCGCGAGTGGCTTACCAAGGTAATCGCTAAGTGACAATACCGTCACCTGATAGGCCCGATCATACCAGCGCTCAATACTGTAACTATTTTCACCTAAGCCTGGCATTCTGTCGGTTGCCGCCAAAAACATTGCTGGCCCCACTGCGCTGCCGACAATGCCCGCCGCATCGACAACATAAGCGATCGTATCCGCATGGGCCGTAAACGGCTGCATAGCGTCGCGCAGGTCTTGTTCAAACACTGCAACACCCACCAACTCTGCGCGACCCCTATACAGAGGCGTTGCGATGACCGCGACTAACTCACCGTCGTCATTCCTCTCTATACCACCAACGACTTCGCCTCTCTTCAGCGCCGCTGTCACCACACCTTTGCGGGTCGGCCCGGTAAAACCATCCGGCATCGAAACGATAACATTTCCCGAGTTATCGGCTATCTGCATTTTGGTCAATGTGCCAAACGCTGACAATCGATTGAAGGTTTCGCGCATGGTAACCTGCGCGACCGCGGGATCGTGGTCAACCAATGCTTGTTTAACCAACGGATCGCGTGTGAGAGCCACAACATGGCTACGCAAATCAGCAAGGACATTACTAATTAAGTGATCCCAAAAGGCGCGTTTATGGTCGATAGTCGTCTGCAAAAAGCGCATTTCATGACGATGATTAGTGAGTTGGTTGGCCAAAATTACCGCCGCGGCAACCACCATGGTAGTCACGGCCGTGACCAGCAAAAAGCGGGTCTTTAAAGTCATCGCCACGTCATTGTCCAGTGGGGGTTTGCAAAGGGAAACACAGGAATGAGTACATTATGGGCTTAGGCGCAATTTTTACGTCTACTCTCAACTGGTTTGCGAAGAGATGTGAAGCGTTAAGCTATTCTCAGGATTCTCAAGGCCAAATCGAACTCGCCAAAGATTAGCCACAGCAGCCACCCTTACCGCCGCCTTGCTGAATCGGTGGACACGGTACAGTCCCATAAGAACAAAAAACGCAACAATCGCCCGGCTTCGGCTTCAGCAATGCACCACAGTAGACGCAATCGTAAAACCAGATACAGGCGTCCTGAGGCATTTCTTCTGAATGTTCTTTGCTGCAAACGGGACAGCGAATTACGGAAGTTAAAAGAATGTTCATATTGTCCCAATGATGCTTGACACTGCAGCGACAGCCATTGCAAAAAAATCTCTGATTTTTAAATTCACCAACGACGCGACATCTTGGAGGAGCGCAGCTTTCCAGTCGCGAAATCTCGCAAGTGTAAAAATTGCAGCACAACCAAACCAAACAATCGCAGATTGCGTATAGCATAACGCAGACCTAGACGAACAGAATGTTGGCCCACGCGACAAAGCACATTGAATCCACAATTTTGCGTATGATTAGGCGGTTGGGTAACACAATTGGCGCGAAAGCCAAATGCGGCGCCGACGCCTAACATAACCACACTTACTCGGCCTTTATGTTCTACCATCCAGCGTTCTTGCTTTGGACAACCTAAACCTACGAACATTATACGCGCCCCTGAGGCGTTAATTTCCTGAACAATTTTTTCATCGTCCATTGGCGTAGGTTCAGCAATTGGCGGTGCATAGGCATAGCTAATTTGGAGCTTGGGAAAATGGGCCGTCAGACTGTCGCATAATACTTGCAAATCCGCCTTGAGACCGCCGTAGAAGGCAATTGGCACTCCCGCTGTCGCGGCTGCATGACACACCTTAAACATCAAATCAGGAACATAAACGCGACTCGCATTTTTTGCTCCAAAGCATCGTAGCAACCACACTATCGACATGCCGTCCGATATCACTATATCGGCGCTGTTTACGATACGCTGAAATATCACTGAGTCATAGGCTTCCATGACCACGCCAACGTTAGCCGCACAAACGTAGCGCGACTGGCCATTATGCGCCCAATCCATAATCTTCTGCGTCGTGTGCGGATAATCGATCACATCTACGCGCGTGCTTAGTATGTGTTTATAGGGGAGCGGCTCGATATTCAATTGAAACATAAATTCGCCACCTTCATCTAGCAGGCGCAAATGTGCGGAATGTCGGTATAAACTGTTGATATTATTTGATATATAAAATTTTACAGAGCGGCCGTTATTAACCAAATTTTTTGTAGCGCGCCGCGACGTTTTACTTCTTATAGCAAAAGCTATAAATAGTTTAAATTAGCAACAACCCCTATTTTCAATGCTCACTGACGAGGAAATAAGAAACACGCCTAACAACACATAGTGACATTAGCGTCCGCGACGTTGTGAATGATAAAGGCCCGTGATACGCAATTTCCCCGCTTGCTTCTCCACCTCTAGAGTAATATTGCCGTCGTAAAGGTTTCGCTCACCGTCGCCTTTCTGCTTAATGGCCAGTTGGAATTGCGCTTCACCTATCGCTAACTTTGACGTGCGGTTCCATTGGAGCGCTTTGAGTGTCATGAGGCGCGTGTCAGTGGTTTCAAATAAAGTCCTATAGTCTTCAACAATTTCAGCAAGAGAATCGCGATTGTTGGCGCGGGCATCCACTGCAAATAGGTTGGTAAATTGACTTAAATCTCCTGACTCGTAGGCATCGACAAATCGCTTGGCTAGCAAGTCCAGTTCTTCGCGACTAATCTCGTTGCTGCGAAGCTCGGGGGAGTTGTTCGTTGTCGCCAATAAAGTTGGCTCTATATTTTGTCGTACCGCCGCGTCAAGCTTAGGCGGTTCAACCGGCACGTCGAGGGGTGCGGTCGGCGCAGGAACAAGCTGTACTGCCGTGCCAACGTCCAACTGAGGCTCATTGGTGGGAAAGGCCGCTATCTCCGCCTCTTGAGTTAATCGCATTTGCGCGGACTGTCGCAGCCCAATAGTGTGCTGCAACGCAACCAACGCCTCGTGATCGGGTACCACGGTCAATCCTTTCGCAACGTTTTTTAAACTCCTAGTCAACTCGTTGTCGTTGTAGTCCTTACGCGCAAGAACTAAATATTTTTCTGCTACACGTTGTAGTCCTTCACGTGCCTTTTTATTTCGCGAATCTTGCGCCAATACGTCGGAATAAGTCGCTACGGCGTTATCACCGGGCGGGCTGGTTAGGCGTAAATTATTCAACTCGCGCTCTGCTTTGGCTAACAGCCGCTGGATAATTGCCAAGTTTGTAGGGGGCACTGAAACGGTGGCTATTGTCTGGTGCTTATCAGTCGATTTTCTCTCTACCAATGGACTATTTGTTTGAACGGGCGGTAACGGTTCATTGCTTGCATCAATAATTGGCTCGGGGTCTTTGATCCCTATAGTCTGACCGCTTCGGGCAAATGGTGAAGTGAGGTTTAATTCACGCTCGCGCTCGTATAAGAACAATGCGCTTCCAATCACCGCTGCCAGGAGCACGGTTGCGATGCTGTATCGCCCAAAGTGTTTTGATTTGGAGTCGGGATCTGGATTGTGTGCTGTGTCTATTATCTCCGGCATTACTAAGTGCCTTAACACCTCCTCAGAATTCGGCATTTTTTCGGCTGGCTGTAATACCGCATCGTCATAAAGCGCGCGTTTGAATGGATCGCGCAACGTGACATAGGCTGCACTAATGCGTGCAATCGCATGCCTTGTCGCACCGCTATCTGTTTGCATCTGACAAAGACGCCGTAGGCAACGATAATGATGTTGGATGTCAGCCGACGTTGCCGCCGGTGTCAACGCTAAGGTTCGATAGTGATCGCCGATTATTAATACTCTAGTGATAAAGAAAAGCACGGCGTTGCGTAGAGCCACATCGGGAGTAGGAGTAGCCGCGTCAGTTGAGGGCGTAGGTGCCGATGAAAGCTCTTCACATAGTGTAATGATACCCTGTGGTAACGCGCCCTTGGCATTGGTCCATTGCGCATACTTGGATGGATTGGCTTGGAAATCCAATAATTCCAGTTTCAATGAAGATGACATTGGGGCGCCCGTTTCCTGATCGTGGTTCACGGCGTTGGCGGTTGGCGTAAACCCGTGTGAGATCGTTGCAGCTGACTCGCTGTTGCTAGCAAGCTCCGACGAATCTTTAAGCACCGTGTAGACGTCTTGCAGACGTTGCTGATGATACTCAAGCGCTGAGGCAAACTCGGCTTTAGCAAGCAAACTAGCAATAACGTTGTAATGCTCATCAATTTCAGCGTTACGCGCATTTTTATTGAGACACAGACTGCGATAGGCTGAACCACTGGGAATAAGCAACACACTGCAAACGAAGGCGACTGCCGCCTCGCGCAATTCCCGTGAATCATTGACGGTAGCGAGACGAAAAACCTCAACCAAGCCTTCGGGGAGCGGCGCCGTGGTGTTTTGAAAATCCTTAAATAAATAAGGCGCGCGATGATAGCGCAGCAATAGTTCTTGGAGCGCTTCGAGGGTCATAGGATTTTTACTGAGAGCGGCAAAAATAAAACCAAACAGCCAGGGAAAACATCTTCACCCCATTGCAGGGGACGCATCTTAGACCTTGTTACAATGCCTCCGGTCTGTTGATTCATTGCCAGTCGCCTTAACGCGAGACCAAATAGTGCACACTAAAGAGCTGTTGCGGATCGGTCCACACAGCAACGGCACAAAAACCCGCCTTGTAGGCTAGATCCTGAAAGCTCTTGCATTGGTATTTATACGAATTTTCAGTATGTAATGTCTCGCCTTTTTTGAAG
>JANPPH010000315.1:0-4396 GCA_031428395.1 Gammaproteobacteria bacterium | reverse complement strand
CGACAACTTACCGCTGAAGCTGCGGAGGCAGCGGAACTCGGGCAGTTCCTTTTGCTGGAAGAGCCCACAGCGGCATTTTACAACTGGATTGGTGCAAGCCAAGGTAATTGGCGGCAACACGTGAAGGCTGGGGATGTTGTTTTAGTCGTCGATGTAGGGGGTGGCACGACGGACTTGTCATTGATTGCCGTGACCGAAAAAGACGGTAACCTAGAGTTGCATCGCATCGCAGTAGGCGACCATATTCTTCTGGGTGGCGACAATATGGATTTAGCGTTGGCGCATGTGGCGCGTGGAAAGCTGCAATCGCAAGGCGTAAGTCTTGATGCTTGGCAGATGCAAGCTTTGACTCACAGTTGCCGCGCGGCGAAAGAGACGTTACTTAATAATTCTAGCGCCGAGGCCATGACGGTGGTTGCACCCAGCCGTGGTTCAAGACTCATCGCCAATACGGTACGCACAGAGCTCACGCGTGATGATGTCACACGCACCTTAGTTGATGGTTTTTTCCCCATAGTGGAGTCATCTGCGCGACCACTGTCACGACCACGATCAGCGTTAACTACCTTAGGTCTTCCTTATGCCTCCGATGCTGCTGTCACGCGGCACTTGGCAGGTTTTTTAAGTCGCCAAACCGGGGCGGCCGAAGCGGTAGTGGGCGAACAAACCGGCGGTAGTTTTCTTTATCCCACCGCTATTTTATTCAATGGCGGCGTATTTAAAGCGCAGGTGTTAGCGCAGCGTGTACTCGACGTACTCAACACATGGTTGGATCAAGAAAGCGCACCGCAGGCACGTTTGCTCGATGGCGTAGATCTCGATCTCGCCGTTGCGCGCGGTGCGGCCTATTACAATTTTGCACGCAGTGGCCGCGGTGTGCGTATTCGCGGCGGTACGGCGCGCGCTTATTACATCGGCGTGGAGAGCGCCGTGCCTGCTGTGCCCGGCATAGAGCCGCCTATCCAAGCGTTGTGTGTGGCGCCGTTTGGCATGGAAGAGGGTAGCGAAGCGCAATCTTTGCCGCAGGAGTTGGGGCTGGTTGTCGGCGAGCACGTACAGTTTCGCTTCTTTGGCTCCAGCACGCGGCGTCAAGATGTAATGGGTCACGTTGTTAGTGATTGGACAGCCGGTGAATTAGAGGAGCTGCAAGCAATTCAGATTACGTTGTCTGCTGATGAGCGCACGCCCGGCGATATTGTCCCAGTAACGTTACGCGCTTCGATTTCCGAATTAGGTACGTTACAGTTGGAAGCGATTCCGCGTAGCGGCGCGGAACATTGGAAAGTCGAATTCGATGCACGTACTGTAACTAACTAAAAAACTCGGCTTTTAAAGCTATTTTATGGAAGAAATATTCCAAAAATGCAACAAGGTTTTCTATGGCCTCACGCTATCTCGTCGGCATTGATCTTGGTACTACGCACACTGTTGTCGCTTACGCCGACACCTTGGTGGCAAAACCAGTTATCCAAATATTTGAGATAGACCAGTTGATCGCGCCCGGCGAAGTGGCGGCACGTTCAATGTTACCTTCGTTGCGCTACCACCCTGCGGAACATGAATTGGCGCCTAATGATGTGGCCTTACCGTGGGCAGTGCAAAAAGAAGGTCAGCCACTTGCCATATTCGGCGATCTGGCACGCGAGTTAGGTTCGCGAGTGCCAGGACGTTTAGTCGCGAGCGCCAAGAGTTGGCTCTCGCATGCGTCGGTCGATCGCAGTGCAGACATCTTGCCGTGGGGTGCGCCGCCTGATGTGGCTAAAATTTCGCCGTTACATGCCAGTGCAAGTTACCTCGCTTACGTACGCGCCGTGTGGGATCACCACTTTCCAGACTTCCCATTAATAAAACAAGACCTGGTGCTGACCGTGCCTGCATCGTTTGACGAAGCCGCTCGCGCGCTAACCGTGGAAGCCGCGCATTTGGCAGAATTACGTCAAGTGCGTTTGCTCGAAGAGCCACAAGCCGCTTGCTATGATTGGTTAGAACGGCACCAATTGTCTTTGCAGGCAGCGCTAGGCGATGCACGTTTGTTGTTGGTGTGTGATGTGGGCGGCGGCACCACGGATCTGACGTTAATAAAAATCCACCACAATGACGGCGTGCCGGAGTTGATTCGTATTGGCGTCGGCGACCACTTGATGCTGGGTGGCGATAACATGGATCTCGCGCTTGCACATGTGGCGGAGGGCCGACTTGGTGCAACGGGCACGCGCCTAAGCGCTGCGGATTTGTCGCAATTACTGCAACAGTGCCGTTATGCCAAAGAAAATTTGCTCGTACCCAATGGACCTGAGAGCGCTCGCGTCACTCTCCTTGGCGCGGGTGCCAAGTTGATTGGCGGTGCGCGGTCCACCGAGTTTAGTCGCGCCGAAGTGGAGCAGATGCTTGTCGACGGGTTTTTCCCCGACGTAGACCTTGCCGAAGGGCCACAACGCGTACGCGGTGGCATCGTAGAGTTTGGTTTGCCCTATGCTGCAGACCCTGGTATTACTCGCCATATCGCTGGTTTCATGACCCGCCACGCTTCGATCATCGGTGAAGCGTTGGGCAGTGACCACGCTACAGTGCCTGATGCAATATTGCTTAACGGCGGTGTGTTCCGCGGCCAACTGCTCACCCAACGCTTGCTTAAAGTACTCGCGCGATGGCGCGGCGCAGCCCTCAAACAACTCGACAATGAACAGCCCGATCTTGCGGTTGCGCGCGGCGCAGTGGCCTACGCATTGGCAAAGCGAGGTCTGGGAAAAACGATAAGGGCTGGCTCGGCACGCAGCTATTTTCTTTTGTTAGATAGCAACAACGAAACACAAAAAAGCGCAGTGTGCCTCCTGCCCAAAGGTGCAGAGGAAGGTCACGAGATAAAACTCGCCGACCGACAGTTTTCTTTGCGTGTAGGAGAGCCGGTGCGTTTTCATTTAGCCTCGTCGACGCAAGACGCCGAGTGTGTGCCAGGCGAAATTAAACCGGTGGCTGAAGATTTTGTTTTGTTGCCCCCCATCATGACCGTGTTGAGCACCAAAGATAGTCAAGTGCGTGAAGTGATAGTGGGTCTCACCGCGGTCATGACCGAAGTGGGTACGCTGGAAGTCAATTGTGAAGCATTGCAAATGGCGCAACAGCGCTGGCGCTTGGAATTTCAGTTGCGGCAAGCTAAGCAGTCGCACGTTGCTGGCGAGCAAACGCTGCACCCCGGATTTGCGGCCGCTGCAGAGCGCATTGTGCGTGTATACGGACCGCGATCGCAAAACGTTAATACCAAAGACGTGAAGGCGCTTCGCGGTGAATTGGAAAAAATACTCGGCAAGCGCGAACAATGGACCACGCCACTGCTTCGCGAACTGTTCGGCGTATTATGGGAAGGTGCGCGCCACCGACGTCGCTCGCTTGACCATGAGCGCCTATGGTTCAGTCTGATTGGTTATTGCCTGCGCCCTGGTTTTGGCTATCCCTTGGACGATTGGCGTATGCAACAAGCGTGGACATTGCACGACCAAGGCGTGCAATGGTCAGGCGAAGCACAGGTATGGGCAGAGTGGTGGACATTTTGGCGCCGCATCGCCGGCGGTTTGGGTGAAGCACAGCAACAACAACTACTCGATGATATGGCCTTTTATCTCAATCCAAGTTTTACTGGTAGACGTCCTCCCGGTCCAAAAAAACAGGGGTACGATGATATGGTGCGGCTCGCAGCCTCGTTAGAGTGCTTAGCGGTCCAACAAAAACAAGAATTGGGTGAATGGTTTTTGACGCGCCTGCGCAAGTCTAATGAATCAATGCAAACCTGGTGGGCCATAGGCCGCATCGGCACGCGCGTACCTGTCTACGGCAATATTCATGACGTAATACCAAAAACGATCGCCCAAGCATGGTTGGAACAAATACTTGCGATCGATTGGAATGTCATCAAACCCGCCGCATTCGCCGCCGCTATGATCGCAAGAATCAGCGGCGACCGTGAACGCGATTTAGATCAGGACGTTCTTGATGTTGTCGTAGCAAAGTTACGCGCAGCAAAAGCGCCCAGCAGTTGGTCGAAAATGGTTCAGGAATTCACGCAGCTCGACATCGCCGACGAACAGCGTATTTTTGGGGAAACATTGCCACCGGGTTTACGGTTGGTTTGATGGCTTAATGGTTAGCTAAGCTCGGGCATTATTATTTTGAATGGCCTATGGCCATGGCGTTATTGAATCGGGTTCTCGCACGCCTTAATTTAATCGGGTTCTCGCACCCGAAGGCGAGTTACTTTTCTTTGTGGGCGGCACAAAGAAAAGTAACCAAAAGAAAAACCGCCCCGGAGATGCAGCCCTGCGGGTGCCCTGCGCGCTTCAGGCAGCGAGGAGGTTCATCCACAGCACGTCCGTGTGCTGAGGATGAACGCACCGCATCCATG
>JANPPH010000314.1:0-6011 GCA_031428395.1 Gammaproteobacteria bacterium | reverse complement strand
ACGGTTCATCTTATTGCCAGCGGCGAGAGTAGCGGCAATTTGGAAGGCATGTTGGAGCGGGCAGCGATCAGTCAAGAACGCGAAGTCGAAACGTTGATTGCGGCAACCTTGGGTGTGTTCGAGCCAGGTTTGATTGTGGTGATGGGTGGCATTGTATTGCTGATTGTTATTGCAATTTTGTTGCCTATTTTTGATCTAAACCAATTATTAGTTAAGTAGGAAGCATGGCGATGGAGAAAGTAATGAGCGGCACTTGGCGTAGCAAGAAATCCAATCAGGGCTTTACCTTGATTGAAATCATGATTGTGGTGGTTATCCTAGGCATCTTAGCCGCAATTGTGGTGCCGCGTTTAATGGGTCGGCCCGACGAGGCGCGCATTGTTAAAGCTAAACAGGACATTCGTACCCTGGAAAGCGCGCTTAATCTGTACAAATTAGATAACCACAAATACCCGACTACCGAAGATGGCCTCGACGCCTTGGTGAAAAAACCCGCCAACGCCAGCCAATGGAAACAAGGTGGCTACATTGATCGCTTACCTAAAGATCCTTGGAATAACCCCTATCAATATCTCAGCCCAGGTGTGAACGGGGAAATAGATATTTTCAGTTTTGGCGGCGATAAACAACAAGGTGGTGAAGGCGTCGATGCAGACATCGGCAGCTGGAATCTTGAGGGGGCGTGACTATCCGGTCTGTAAGTTAGGATTTATGCGCGCTTACGGCTCGGTCTCACGGCGTGGTGCGGATGACTCTGCACCTACCGGGAATTCTGCCTTTCTCCTGCCGAAGGCAAAGGGATTTACACTATTAGAAATCCTGGTGGTCGTATTTATTATTGGCATTATCCTCACCTTCGCCTCCCTGTCGATCAACAATAGCGATAGCCGCGTGCTTGAAGAAGAAGCCAAGCGACTCATGGCGCTGATAAAGCTGGGCTCGCAGCAGGCAGTGCTGGAATCGCAAGAACTGGCCGTGGTTTTTAAAAATCAAGGTTATGAGTTTCAGCGAATTGAAGAGGGCAAATGGTTGCCTTTGGTAGATGACGTCTTGAAGACGCATAGTTTCCCCGCGAACTTAGAGGTCGAAGTCGATATCGAGGGCGAGTTGTTGCGGAGCGCAGATAAAGAAGACAAAAAGACGCAAGATCCGCGCTTATTTCTGTTATCGAGCGGCGAAATGACGGCATTTACCCTGACCCTGAAAAATGACGCGACTGAACAAACGTTGACCTTGGTGGGTAACGAGAGCGGCGACATCCAGCTGCGTAAACCCAAGGAAGAGCGCTGATTGGTAGGCGCGGTTAGACCGAGATTTTTACGCCGCTCTTTGGGTGGCTTTACGCTGTTGGAAGTCATGATCGCGTTGGCTGTCTTAGCCATAGCATTATCAGCGATCATCACTGGCGTGAGCCGTTATGCCAATAACGCCGCCTATTTGCGCGATCGTACCTTTGCGCATTGGGTGGCGATGAATAAAATCGCCGAGGCCCAGATTGCCAAAGAGTGGCCGGCGATCGGCGATACCAAAGGTACCGCCACGATGGCGGATGGCGAATGGTCTTGGGAAGTTAAGGTCACCAAAACCGAAGATGCAGACGTACGGCGTATGGACGTCAAGGTGTATGAGGGACAGGACAAGAAGAGCCCTCTGACGGTGATGGTTGCATACGCGGGTCGCATACGATAATGCAAGGAAGAGGATGTCGCGCGCGCGGCTTCACCCTGCTTGAATTGCTGGTGGCGCTGTCGATTTTTGCCGTGGTGTCGGTGTTGGCGTACGGAGGTTTACGTTCTGTGTTAAGTGCGCGCGAACACGCCAACATCCAGACCGAGCGTTTGGCTGCCCTTCAACTAGCTGTGCAAATGCTGAGTCGTGACATTGAGCAGACCGTGCAGCGCGGTGTGCGCGACCCGTTTGGTGACAAGCAACCACCTATGACCAGTAACGCTAACAGTGGCAAGGGTGGTTTAGAGTTCACTAAAACCGGCTGGCGTAACCCTGCGGGATTGGCGCGCAGCAATTTGCAACGAGTGGGCAACGAGATGCGTGACGACAAGTTGATTCGCTCGACCTGGCCGATGCTCGATCGTGCTCAAGCCTCAACGCCGCGCGAAGCAGTAATCTTGGATAAAGTGAAAGAGTTTTCAGTGCGGTTCTTAGATACAAAGAGCGAATGGCAGTCGTATTGGCCGCCGACCACGGCCAATGCGCCCGGCACGAGTGATCCGATGCCGCTGCCCAGGGCCGTGGAAGTTTCGTTAGAGCTGGAAGACTGGGGTTCTATTAAGCGCATATTTCGCGTGCCGTATGGGGCGCCCGTCGCGGCTGCGGTAGGCGGAGGAGGCGGCGGCAATGACGATCAAAAAGAGAATAATGCCGATGAGCGGTAAACCCACTGAGCGCGGCGTCGCCCTTATTACTGCCGTATTGATTACGGCGCTTGCGAGCGTCATCGCGATCACCATGGTGTCACAGCAACAACTCGATATTAGGCGTACTGGCAATTTGCTCGATGGCGATCGTGCGTATATATTCGCGCTGGGCATCGAAGGATGGGCTTTGCATGTATTGGATCGCGACAAGCGCGACAAAGATAGTCTCGATGAAGATTGGGCCAAGGTACTCCCGGCTATCACCGTAGAAGGCGGCCAGGTGGCGGGTTTTTTTGAGGACATGCAGGGACGGTTTAACATCAATAACCTGGTAAAAAACGGCAAACAAAGCCAGGTGGATATAGAGCGTTTTAATCGCTTATTGGAGAGCTTGGAAATCTCGGTGCCGATCACCGAAGCAATCGTTGATTGGATTGACCCGGATACCGATATCACTTTTCCAGATGGCGCTGAGGACAGCGAATATATGGGGCGCAAGACACCCTATCGCACCGCCAATACACCGATGACGAGCGCCAGCGAATTACTGTTGGTGAAGGGTGTGACCGCAGAAATGTATAACGCACTCGCACCGTTTATCGTCGCCTTGCCCGAATATACGACGATAAACGTTAACACCGCCAAAGATAAGGTGTTGATGGCTATCGTGCAAGGCATCACAGAGGCCGATGCCGTCGCGCTTAGCGACATCCGCAAGGAAACACCCTTTCGAACCGTTGATGAATTTCGTCAACAGCCGGTATTGAGTGGTCGCACAGTGCAAACACTCGGTATTAATGTATTAAGCAGCTACTTTTTGCTCGATGCTAACGCGCGCTTCGGCGATCACGGCAAAACACGATTATTCAGCCTTTTTGCACGTAAACCGGCTAAAATCCAGGTCGTCATGCGTGGGCAAGGGACATATTAGAAATGCGTAAGCAGTTATTTATTCGTCTTGGTCTGCAGCCGGAAATGGTTGAATGGTTGGCTATGTCCGAGATGCCGGATGAAACACCCGTTGTGCAAATCGGCTCTCTGAGCGAGGCCGCAACGCAGGCGCTAGGCTGCCGCGTGGTGGTGTTGGTGCCGAGCTCAGATGTGGTGTTAACCCATGCAACCGTTCCCACGCGCAATCGTCAACGCATTTTGAGTGCTGTCCCGTACCAATTGGAAGAGCAGTTTGCCGCGGATGTCGAAAGCATTCATTTTGCTCTTGGCCAGCGCACGGACGATGGGCGAGTCATGGTGGCGGCAGTTGCCCAGCCGGTCATAGAATCGTGGCTAAGCCAGTTAGCAGCAGCGGATATCGAGCCGGATATCGTCACCCCCGATATTTTTGCGCTGCCCTTTGAGCCAGAAGGTTGGACTGCATTGCTCGACGGCCCGCGTTCGGTGATTCGCACCGGTCGCCAAGCGGGGGCGGGCTTGGATGAAAGTAATACCCAACCGCTGTTAAATATTCTGCTTAAAGAATCCGGGGAAATTCAGCCTAGCGAAATTCGTATTATTCATTGTGGCGGAAATGCGCTGCCCGAATACGACGTTCCCGTGGCGCTGAAAATGGAAACGTGCCAAGCGGCGTTGCTCGTATTGGCCGAACATTTCGATGAAAAAAATGCGATAAATCTTCTCCAAGGAAGTTATAGCCGACGCGAGCAGCTCACAAAATTGTGGCGGCCTTGGCGCGCAGCCACCGCCATGCTCGCCGCATTATTGCTCTTACATGTTGGCTCAACCTTGATTGAATATAATCGTCTCTCGAAACAAGATGCCCAATTACGCCAGCAAATCGCCGATGTGTTTAAGACAACATTTCCTAGCATCACGCGCATTGTGGATCCAAAAGTACAAATGCAACGCGCGCTTGATGATTTACGCAAGGGCAGCAATACCAGCGGCAACTTTCTGGTGGTACTGTCGGAAATTGCTCAGCATTTTGGCGAGACCGCAGGTCTTGAGATAACCCGTTTGAGCTACAAAGACGGTAAGGTTGATATTACGCTTGCCATTGCCGATTTACAGCGCCTAGATCAGCTCAAGCAACGTTTGACTGATCGGGCAAAAGTTGTGGTGGAAATACAATCGGCCACCGCGCGTGACAACAAGGTTGAGGCGCGCCTGCAAATTAAGGAGCGCGACGCATGAAAGAACTATGGGATAACTTAAGTCCTAAAGATCGCCGCATTGTTATCGCTGGCGCCGTCGTTCTCGCCATGATTATTGCTTACATGGCGATCTGGTTGCCGATGAGCAAACGCGTGGATCGTTTGCAAGACAAAATCATTGAGCAGCAAGTGCTGCTTCAGTGGATGCAAAAAGCATCGGCGGAAGCCACCGCGTTACGTGCCCTACAAACCGGATCCAACGTGCGGAGCAGTGGTTCATCGTTGCTCGCCTTAGTGGATCAGACCGCCAGAAGCCGTCAACTGGGTCCCGCCATTCGTCGCGTGGAACCCAAGGGTGATAACGCGGTGCGCGTACAACTTGAAGGTGCGGCGTTTGACAGTGTGGTCGCTTGGCTTGACAGTTTGAACAAGAATTACGGCATCACGGTGGACACGGTTTCCATCGACCGCGAGGGAGTGCCGGGTCAAATTACAGCCAGTCTAATCCTGCAAGGATCATCGGGATGAGGCGTAAGGCATGGGCTTGGTACGTTGCGCTTGGTGTCGCGCTATATCTCGTTTTTCTGGTGGCCACATTGCCTGCCGACCGCGCTTATGCATGGATGAAACATAAGCTATCCGACGTAAGCTTGTTTAACGTTAGTGGCAGCGTATGGTCTGGTCAAGCGAGTGCCGCTCAGTTTGGTGCAAAATTATTCCAGTCGGTCACTTGGAATGTTCGGCCGTGGGGTTTGTTGCTCGGAACGCTTAACATTGCTTGGTCGTTCGACAATGGCGACGCCAACGGCCGCGGCGTGACAGGGATTTCTCCAGGTGGCAACGTAAAATTTAAAGACGTCACGGGCTTGCTGCCTATAAAAGAACTTCGTCCTTGGCTTGTGCGCATCCCCGTGCCACTCGAGGGAATGGTGGTACTTGAGCTTGATGAGGTGGTCGCCAATCTAAAAACTAAGCGCGCCACTGAAGCGAACGGCAAGCTAGTGTGGAAAGAGGCCAGCATAGCGGTGGGCAGTGGCGTTCCTCTCGGTAATTTTCAAATGGTTCTGGACACTGACGACAACGGCATCAAGGGCATAGTGAAAGATCTCGGCGGGCCGATCCAAGCTCAAGCCACACTGCTCATGAAAAACGACACCTTGCAACTCTCTGGCACCCTGGTGTCGCGTGACACCCGCCGCACCGACATCACCCAAGGCCTCAGTTTCCTCGGTCGCCCTGGCCCCGATGGTAGATTTAACTTTAACTACAAAGGTAATCTGTAGCGTCTTAGCCTATAGGCTGAAAAACCCCTTGTGATGCTTTTGTGATGACTGGCCATGTAATATGGGGTTCTATATTACTAATCAAACCTACCAAAAACCCTCCTGATCGAGACAACAGCACCCCAAACACACCTATCAATTTCAACAGCAACGAAAATCTTATTTTTTATGTAACCTATTGGAAAATAGTAAGTTAACTACACTTGTCTAAATTTATACTTTATTAAAATATTTTTTTAAAATTT
>JANPPH010000313.1:0-4813 GCA_031428395.1 Gammaproteobacteria bacterium | reverse complement strand
GCCTGCCAGTATGCTCTCTTGCATCGAGGCCAACCGCGCCGCTTGCACACCGACGAAACGCACCTCTGGCCTCATCTCTTTCACACCCAATGCAATGCCGGAAATGAGTCCGCCGCCACCTATGGGACAAATCACGACGTCTAAGTCTGGCACTTGCTCCAATAATTCCAAGGCAATGGTGCCTTGACCGGCAATAATCTGTGGGTCGTCGAAGGCGTGGATAAAGGTGTAACCGTGTTGATCGCGTAACGCAGACGCCTTTTCAAACGCCTCTGCGTAACTTGCTCCGTGTAATACAATGTCGGCGCCAAAAGCCTGCGTACCGCGTACTTTGGTCAGCGGTGCAGTTTCTGGCATCACGATCGTTGCGCGAATGCCGAGTCGTTGCGCCGTGTGTGCCACGGCTTGGGCGTGGTTGCCTGCCGATGCTGCAATGACGCCAGCGGTGCGTTGCGCCTCATCCAATAAGCGCATTTTATTCAACGCGCCACGATCTTTGAATGATCCTGTCGGCTGCAGATTTTCCAGTTTAAGAAACACCTCGCCACCTACTAAGTCACTCAATACAGCCGAACGTTTGCACGGTGTCACCACAATCCCATCGTGAATGCGCGCGCGTGCGGCTTGAATATCGGAGAGGCTTAGCATGGGCGACCTTTGCACTATTATGATGATGTAAAAATAGGTGGAAGGGTTATCATAACTATCGAAGCCTGGAAAATATATATACTACAATGCGCGATTATAGATAGCCTGAGGTTTCGGGCTACGAATATCGAAAGGAATATGCAGTGGACCTTAATCTGTCACTTTACGAGACGCGTGTCATTGGTGTCTTGATCGAAAAAGAAATCACCACGCCGGATCAATACCCGTTGTCGCTCAATGCGCTCACCAATGCTTGCAATCAAAAAAGCAATCGCGACCCCGTTTTGAATTTGGACGAAGCGACTGTGCAGCAAACGGTTGATGAGTTGGTGAAGAAGCGTTTAATCAGCGAAAAAACGGGTTTTGGCAGTCGGGTGCCAAAGTTCCAGCACCGCTTTTGTAATAGTCAGTTTGGTTCATTGAATCTGTCGCCACAAGAGCTTGGTATCCTTTGCGAATTATTTCTGCGTGGCCCACAAACTCCGGGCGAACTGCGCACGCACACCAATCGCCTCTGCGCGCTCAGTGATGTAAGTCAGGTAGAAACCACGTTAAAGCGCTTGATGGAGCGCGAGGATGGTCCGTTTGTAGTGCAACTTTCACGCGAAGCGGGAAGGAGAGATTCGCGTTTCGCGCATCTGTTAAGTGGTGAGGTGTCCAATGTGAGTATCACTCAAGACATCAATCGCGTGTTAAATGTGCCTGATTCCGTTCAAGCGCGGATCGAGCGGTTAGAGCAAGCAGTGACTGAGTTACAACAGCACGTCGTCGATCTGAAGCAGAAAATTGAACGGCTTTCGAGCTAAACATGCACCTGATGCGATGCTAGCTTAATGTCGGTGACGGTGGTGTACATCCGGAAAATGCTCGTGATCGTGCGTTATACCTTCATGGTCATGATCATGGATATGGGAAAGCGCGCTGTCACAGGGAAAATCGTGGACATGGCAATGTGATTCATCGTGTAGATGGAGATGCGAGTGCTGTGTGTCGGGATGTTTATGCTCGTGCTTGTGCGTCTCGGTTAGATGCAGCCAAACGCCGGCACTCATCAGAATCGCTGCCACCCAAAACATCGAGCCAGGTGTTTCGTTAAAGATTATCACCGAGATCGCGGCGCCGATAAACGGTGCAATTGAAAAATATGCGCCAGTGCGAGCGGCCCCTAAGTGGCGCAGGGCGATCACAAACATCACCAAACTAATACCATAGCCAAAAAAACCGACAGTCACCGCCGGTAGAATAGTGCTTATATCAGGTAGTTTTGTTTCAAACACCACTGCCAGCCCCAGATTGGCTAAACCTGCTGCAAGACCTTTGATGCTCGCGATTTGCACGGAATCTTTGGCCGACACTTTGCGCGTCAGATTGTTATCAATGGCCCAACACAGGCATGCGGCAATAATCGCCAGTGAACTCCATGGAATATCCTTCGGCGCTTCTTGCCATGAGAGCAAAACGCCGCCAGCGACGATCAACATCATGCCGCTTAACACACGCCAGTCGAAATTCTCGCGGAACACAAACCAGGCTGTCAACGCGGTAAGCACGCCTTCCATGTTGAGCAGTAGAGATGCGGTCGATGCTGATGTGTTAATCAATCCCCACATCAGCAGAATTGGCGCGGCCACGCCGCCTGATACAATGGCGCCAATGAGCCAAGGCAAATCAACCTTTCTTAAATGTGCGATAGGTGTTGTTCTGTCGCTTCGACGAGTTAAACGGCGTAGTAACCGCCACGCAAATAATCCGATGCCGCTCCCCAGATAAAGCAACGCCGCCAACATGATTGGTGTGACATCTTCTATCAGTATTTTTGCAAAAGGGGTGCTTGCGCCGAACAGTGTCGCAGCCAGTAGAGCATAAGCAATGCCGCTATTCATTAAACTCTACTCTGAAAAACTCCTTCTATTTTAGTCGTTTCGGTGCTGTTCTGGGGAACTTTCCTAGCAACGTTTCTTTAAATCGACAGTTTTTACAATATCAAGTATGGCGTGGGTGCTTGCTCGAATTTAAGCGTAAGAAATGTCATGCTGAAGTTTCGATTCACGTTCGCGCAAGCGTCCTATTTCACGCAACTCTTGATTGAGCTCCACTTCATCAAGTACGCCAAAGGGCAGATCCGTGAATAATGCGATGCGGCGATAGAGTAAGGTATACGCTCGCAAAAATGCCTTACGCTTTTCCTCGTCGGTGCCTTCAACCGCAGCGGGATCTGCAATGCCCCAATGGGCGGTGACGGGTTTGCCGGGCCATATCGGGCATGCTTCATCGGCTGCGTTATCACAAACGGTGAAGATAAAGTCGATGTGCGGCGCATCGGGGTTTGCAAATTCCTCCCAGCTCTTACTGCGTAAATTCTCTGTGGGCAAATTTTGTTGCTCTAAAAGTTGCAGTGCAAAGGGATTAACCCGTCCCGCAGGTTCGCTGCCCGCGCTGTACGCACGAAACCGGCCATTTGCGACATGATTGAGAATCGCCTCGGCAAGAATCGAGCGTGCTGAATTGGCCGTGCAGAGAAAAAGTACTGTATAGGTTTTGTTCATGCGCAACATTTCTCTGCTGGGGCGGGCGAGACACTGCGGGCATTGGACGCTTCGTCAATGCTGGCTGACTTTGGGAAAGTTGGAATACTGGCGAGCGCATTAAATAATTCCCCCGCAATGCCCTGTGGATCTACCGTCCAATATTTATCCGACGTGGCATAGCAGCAAGCCTGCTGGATCTGTTCCTTGAAGGGCAGCGCGGCTTTTTCGAGTCTTGTATGCATTTCCGACAACTCATTGCCAGTGTTAACCTCAATACGCAAATGACTAAGGCCCGCCTTTTCACCGCGTTGAGAAATCGCAAAATTTACGCTTGGCTCGTCCAGCATCCACTTGGCATAATCCGGCATCACCATCTTCGGCGCAATGCCAAACACCGCAGTATAAAATCGAACACTCTCCACCATGTCCGTCACGCTAATATGTGCATGTAAACGTTTCATAGTTCGTCCTCATCGTTACTGGAACATTCGGGGATGGTGGGGCAGGGGGGTGCCACCGCCTGTTTTTAGTCAAAAAGCCCAACACATTGCTCATGGTTTGAAAATTGGCTGAGTCAATAATAAACCGCCTATCTTGCCGGGATGTGACCAAGGAAGCGTAAACACGTTTTTTGATACGGAATGACGCTGAGAATGGCTAGGTAAGGCTAGCTTGAATTAGGGGGCGATAACGTTGCAGGCGCGGCGCTGGGCGAGTGAAGTATCGAATCCTGTACTGTAATAGGTAAATCCAACAAATTTGGCGTAGCTTCAATATAATGGACGTTGCTGCTATACGCTATTGTGTGGGTTTTTGAATGAGAGGCATCAAACAGTGAATGCGTCAGTTAGGCAAACTCCAAACAAAATCTTGCCAGGGGTCAAAGAGCAGGTCAAAGCTGCTAACTTGCTAACTCTTCCGGCCGCTCAAGGCGCACGCATAATTGCGGTGTCGCATCTGGACTCAGCGGTTGCCGCCTACCACAGGATTGATGATCCAGATGATGTAGAAGCGTTGCATGATTTTCGGGTCGCGTTACGACGTTTACGTAGTTGTATACATGCCTACCAAGCTTATTTATCCGACACCGTGTCGAAGAAAAGTAAAAAACGACTTCAGGGCTTGGCACGTGTGACGAATGAGGCGCGCGATACGGAAGTGCAGATAGAGTGGTTGCGGTCGCAAGAAAAAAAATTGCCGCCGCGTCAGCGCAATAGTTGGGGTTGGTTGCTGGACAGATTGGAGCTGCGCAAAGCACAGGCGTATGCGGAAATACGCGCGACGATGACAGGTAAATTCTCGCGATTCGAATATAAACTCCGCACTGAACTCCAGACATACGCTGTTTCGGATGAACTTGACAGCCAATCTGAAGGTGTATCGCTTGCTGCGGCGACCGCCGAGAAAATCAGGAAGTTTTGCAAAAAGCTTGAAAAAAACCAGCGTGAAATAGAGTCGTCCAATGATCAATTGGCAATCCACGTCAGCCGAATTTGGCTAAAACGTCTGCGTTACCTATTAGAGCCCCTACAGGAAGAAATCGACGATTGGCCATCAGTGATCAATCCTCTTAAAGATGTGCAAAATATTCTTGGCAAGCTCCACGATACCCATTTCATTGCGCTTGAAATTGCGTT
>JANPPH010000312.1:0-2302 GCA_031428395.1 Gammaproteobacteria bacterium | reverse complement strand
AGGAAATAACAACACCCAAGTTGAATTAAGCATCAAACATCTCGCCCCGCCACAAAAAATCGATGCCCAAGCGACCACGTTTATGGTCTGGGCTAAGCCTTCGTCTGATTTACGTCGCGCCCAACCGTTGGGTGCTTTAGTTGTTGATAAAGACTTGAAAGGAAAGCTTACGGCGACTACACCCTACAGAAACTTCGAGGTATTCGTCACCGCAGAGACGTCAAGCCAGGTCGAAGATCCTAGTGGCGATCGCTTGATGTGGGGTACGGTTACCCAGCCTGATTCGGCGAATTAATTTTGAAGTAGTTTTTTTGTCGCGCCTATTCGCTTTTAGGCGGGTTTAACCCAGATTTTCCATTCGCACTCTTGCGGCCGCGCAACGCACTGAATCTGCGCGAGAAAAGATGAAAAACAGTCTGTCACCGTAGAGTGACTACGCCTCCGACTGTTTTTCATCTTTTCTCGCCCCTCTTCAGCACCTTGCGCACCCTCGCTACGAGGCTAACGGAAAATCTGGGTTAAACCAAGCTAGCTTTTGGTGCAATTTAACCACATCGCCGATGATAATCAGTGTGGGGGCGCGCACTGTGGACTGCTTCACTAACTGAGGCAAAGTGTCGAGTGTACCGATTAAAACTTGCTGGTTTGCCGTAGTGCCCTGTTCAATGAGTGCGGCAGGAGTGTCACGCTCCATACCGTGTGCAATGAATTGTTCGCAGAGGACTTCAATGCCAATCAGGCCCATGTAAACCACTATGGTTTGCATGGGCTGTACCAGCGCCCGCCAGTTGAGATTCATGCTGCCGTCTTTGAGATGGCCGGTGACAAACACGACGGACTGCGCATAGTCGCGATGAGTCAAGGGGATGCCAGCGTAACTTGCGCAACCCAACGCGGCGGTAATGCCTGGAACTACTTGAAACGGAATGCCTTCTGCCGCAAGCGTGTCAATTTCTTCACCGCCACGACCGAATATAAATGGATCGCCGCCTTTCAAGCGCACAACGCGCTTACCCTCTTTTGCCAGGCGCGATAATAATTGATTGATATCTTCCTGCGCTAAGGTGTGATCGGCGCGCTGCTTGCCGACATAAATACGTTGTGCGTCGCGCCGTGCCAGATCTAGTATTTCAGGTGCAACGAGACGGTCGTAAACAATGACCTCCGCTTGTTGCAGCAATCGCAAGGCACGAAAGGTGAGCAGATCGGGATCACCGGGGCCTGCACCGACAAGATAGACTTCGCCCGTTGCGGGCATGTCTGAACCATTTAAAGCTGCTTGTAACGCTTCTTTGGCCTGCTTTTCGCGGCCACAAAAAACCATTTCGGCGATTGGGCCTTGCAGTATTTTTTCCCAAAACCGACGGCGCAATTGCGTATCACCAAAACGCGCTTTGGCAAGACTGCGAAACGATTCAAGCAGTTTCGCTAAACGACCATAGCTTGCGGGAATCAACGTTTCCAGCCGCGCACGTAGCAGGCGCGCGAGAACGGGTGATGCGCCGCCACTAGACACCGCAACAACTATCGGCGAGCGATCAATAATCGACGGCACAATAAAAGTACATAGATCAGGCTGATCGACCACATTGACTGGAATATTTAGTTGCTTAGCACGTGCCGCCACGTCACGGTTTATCGATTGCTGATCTGTCGCCGCAATGACTAAAACGTGGTCACCGAGGTGTTCAGGCCTGAAACATTGTGGCTGATGAACGATACGTCCTTGCCCAAGTAGTTGCGTTAGAGCGTCACCAAGCTCTGGCGCAACCACTGTCACGTGGCCGCCTGCCCGCAACAACAAATCCACTTTGCGCGCCGCGACCTCGCCACCGCCCACGACCAGGCATGGACGATCCTTGATGTACAACGAGATGGGCAAAAAATCCACGGTAATGAATTACCCTATAGTGCTCATGCCGCCCAAGTACGGTTGCAGCACCTTGGGAACGTGAATGCGACCAAGGTGGTCTTGGTAATTTTCCATAACAGCGACGAGCGTGCGACCTACAGCGAGCCCCGATCCGTTGAGAGTATGTACCAATTCTGGCTTAGCGGTTTCGGGATTACGCCAACGTGCCATTAAACGACGCGCTTGAAAATCTTCAAAATTACTGCATGAGGAAATTTCGCGGTATTTTTGCTGGCCGGGCAGCCACACTTCGATGTCGTACGTTTTGGCTGAGGCAAAACCCATATCACCCGTACACAGTGCAACAACGCGATAAGGCAGAGCCAGCTTTTTCAAAATGGTTTCTGCGTGTAAAGTTAGTGCTTCAAGCGCGTGATAGGAGTGGTCGGG
>JANPPH010000311.1:0-5264 GCA_031428395.1 Gammaproteobacteria bacterium | reverse complement strand
CGAGGCTAATGGAAAATCTGGGTTGAACGATTTATAGGATCTCAAGCAGGCTTGGGTTGTTCGGTAATTAAGTTACTTAGAGCAGCATCACTCTGCTTTTTTTTCCTCATTAAATAGTAACTTACCTTAATCCGTATGTTGTGCACGCGCTGTGGTTGTACGGTATTATATTGACATGGAACACGGTGCCACCGTGAACATGGATCAAGAGAGTGCACATTTCATGACGCAATCAATCCCGCAACTGTCAGTTCCTTTCCCTGGATTCGAGGAAGCTGCACAATCCGTTTTGAAATTTCTTCATGAACGAATTGGCTTCAAATTATGGATGTTAACGCGCACCGAGGGCGATGATTGGATAGTGTTGAAAGGTGAGGATCACGGTTATGGAGTTAAAAGCGGTGACGTTTTTAGTTGGGCTGACTCATTTTGTTCGCGGATGGTACTGGATCTCGGCCCACAAATCGCCCCACGCTCGGCGGCCGTTTCAGCGTATGCAAGCGCCCCAATTGGCACCAAGATACCTATCGGTGCTTATATAGGCATACCGTTGAAACACTCCACAGGCAAGCTCTTTGGTACGCTTTGTGCGATTGATCCATTGCCTCAGCCAGAGGCGATCATCGCCGAAGCGCCGCTTATTCAGTTGTTGGCACAACTTTTGTCGACCCTACTAAGCAAGGAGTTGGAGACACAAGAAACGATTCGTCGTTTAGAGCATGCGCAGGCTGAGTCGATGCGCGATCATCTTACGGGTCTATTTAATCGGCGCGGATGGGATAAATTTCTGGAAGCGGAAGAGGATCGCTGCAAGCGCTTCGGCAGCCCCGCTGCAGTAATCATTATTGATCTCGACGAGTTAAAATCGGTGAACGATCTCAATGGGCATGCAGCTGGAGACTTGTTGCTTCGCGCGGCCGCGGATTGCATACGCAACGCGTTACGTTCATTTGATGTGGCTGCGCGAATAGGCGGGGATGAGTTTATTGTGCTGGCAGTAGAAATAGGTGCATTGCAGTCTCAAAAGCTTGCTGAACGGTTAAGGGGAAATTTAGATGCTGCGGGTGTGCGTGCTTCAATAGGATGGGCATTACGGAATCCGCGAAAAGATTTAAAAGCCGCCGTGGAAGCGGCTGATCAACAAATGTACCAAGAAAAACAGCGTAAGAAAAAATCAGACTAATTTTTTTCATATCACCTACGATGCCAATAGCCACATCAGATCTAGTATAAAAAATTATACAGGCTCTGCAGCGAAATCACCTATTGAGGAGAAGCGCGGTCATGCCTTTTCGTTTATTTAGACTTACTGTGTTGAGAAGCTTTGTGGTTGCTATCACCTTGCTGACTAGCGATGCGTTTGCCGAACTGAGCGGTGCCGAGGTGATGAGCCGTGTTTACGAGGCGAAACGGGTGGATGACCAAATCTCGACGCTTAGCTTCGAGTTTGTTTCTATTAAGCGCGCGACGCAAAAAGTTGTCTACACCATGGTGTGGAAGAACAGTCATGGCCAAGATAAATATGATAATAAGGCGATGTTTTTCACTGAATACCCACCGGATAAGAAGGGTATCGCTTATTTGGGCTGGTTGCGTCCCATTGGCAGCGAGGCGTATGACGACGAGTGGATTTATTTGCCCGAATTACGCATGGTTCGACGCATTGCGCATCGCGAGAATCATCACGATCATGGCGATGACGAGTTTGGCAATTCGCTGTTGAAACGTGCTCAGCTTGTTCCACGAGGCGCTCAGCAAGATGAGAATGTGTTACTGAATACAGAGTCTCTGGCTGGTGTGAATCAATATGTAATTCAAAGCCAGCCTAAAATTCATAATGACAAATATCCGTACAGCAAGGTCTTGTATTGGATCGAGCAGGAATCATTCCGCCCCACGCATGCGCGCTATTTTGATATGGACGGTAAGCCTGCGCTGGATGTCGATTACCAATGGACTGAGGTCGATGGTAAATGGGTTTGGAAACGACTGACCGCAATCGCTCCCACTGGCGCTAAAACTACTATGGATATCAGCAAGATTAAAATTAACACTGGATTGAGTGACGAGCTTTTCTCGGCGCGGACATTGATGCGTGGTTTTACGTCGTCGAATTGAAGGATTACGAGTTAGTGATCACGCAATAATTGTCACGACGCAGAGCTTGGAACTAACAGCGGGACTAGACATGCAGGAAAAAGCGAGCAACGCCCTCTCTCAATTTGAGGTGAGGGCGTTGCGTAGGATGGAGTGCAAACTTAGACGGAAGTCGGGGTGCGTCGACGCCATAGGAGTCCGGCGATTCCCAGCCCCAGAAGTGCAAGGGTAGTGGGTTCAGGTACAGCAGCGGCGCTCATTTGGCCACGCAAGGCGCCTGTTGGGAACTCGGTGTTATGTAAGTTGATGTAATAGTCCGAGGGGTTGGCTAAGATATTGGCAAGATCCATATCGGCCAAGTTGGTGCCAGTCAGTTGCGCGTTGAAATTAACGACTAGGGGGCCATTAGCTCCCGCTGCAGCAGCGTGAATGTGGGCACCGCTAAGGGGCAACAAAATATCGCTGACCGTAATGTTCCAGTCAATCGTTAACGCCACATCGTCGATATAAAGATTCGCTATTCCCATGCCATCGGAATCACCCATAACAACTTCCTGTGCGCCACTGAGAGGCACGCTGAAATGCATGATGGCCGCGTTCGCGGTTTGGGCGAGACCGAGCATCGTTGTCAGAGCAAGTCCGGAAAGAATTGAGCGTGTGAGGGTCATGAGATTTTCCTTATTAGTAAGTAGGTCGTGGTGACCGCCGGGATGGGGGCGACTATGTCATTGCCCAAACCCGAAGGCCTCGGCTGAGTGTATCAAATTTATGTGACATGATTGCGATTTCGCGCAATTGTCGCGGAGGAGTTGCGCGTATAGGTATAGGGTAATTCACTAATACGGAGTAGAGAACCTGCCGTTTTTCGTCGCTCCGTTGGGTGTTCGTTGCAATACTATGGGCCGTAACCGAAAGCGATCAGCGATTCAAATAAATAACCTTTGCTGAATCGCCTTCAAGAGTAAATTTGGAAACGCTACCGTAGTCGATTTGGAAATCGAAGGCCTTTTCGAGTGGTAATTTTAAGATTTGCACAAGTAGCGAACAGATGATGCCGCGATGTGTTACGACTATAATCTCTGTGGCTAGGCTGCTTTTTAATTCGTCGAGGAAGGCAACGCTTCTAGCATACAGCATCGCGTAGGATTCGCCCTCCGGCGGGCACGATGTTACGTAACTTTCGCCCCACGCATCTAACGCTGCGCGATCAATTTCATGCCAATGCTGAAGTTCCCACATGCCAAAATTTAACTCCATAAGTCGCGGGTCAAGTAAATAAGGCTGGCCGAGTTTTTCCGCGAGTCGCTGGCAGCGTGTGAGCGGGCGGGAATAGATGACTGCCTCGGCAAGGTTAGGCAGTTTTGTGAGGACGTTGGTGGCTTCTGTTTCGAAACTCGATGAGACGTCGATGTCGGATTGGCCATAGCAAATGCCGGTCGCAATCGCAGGGCTGGTGTGGCGGATTAAATAAATGTCCAAGCAATACCTCGAATAAGCCGACACGTTTAAAGCCTGTGTAATACTGATGAGTTGTGCGGAGCGCACCCTATTGATTCGGCACGATTTAAACACGAATGCCGTTCGCCCTGAGCTTGTCGAAGGGCTGTGCTTCGACAAGCTCAGCACGAACGGACTCGCAAATAAACCTGGCCGGGTCAATAGGTGGCAGACGCTTTAGCAAAAAACGCGAGGTTTACCGCATTCAACTCAAGCCTCGAATTAACAAGCACGCTAAGTCTAATTGATCGGACTACGTGTATAAAGAAGATGTGCTTTGCATCACTCTAAGGCTTGATACCTTAGGCATCGATCAATCATATTGCTGGGCAGGGTTCGAGAGGGTGGCAATTGGACGTCTCCGGAAAATTCGGGTTTAATATTTGCTGGTTGGCGGATAACAATTGGAGTCCCTATGAACATTTATGACTTTAACGCGCGCCGCATCGATGGCTCGATGCAATCTTTACGGGACTTTGAAGGGCAGGTTTTGCTTATCGTCAACGTAGCCAGCCGTTGCGGCTTCACGCCACAATACACTGGGCTTGAAGCGCTTTGGCGCAAGTACCGTGAGAGTGGTTTTGCTGTGCTTGGTTTTCCGTGTAATCAGTTCGGTGCGCAAGAGCCGGAAGAAGAGACAGCGATCGTGAATTTTTGCAGCACTGCGTATGACATTACCTTTCCGCTTTTCGCCAAAGTGGCCGTGAATGGCGATGGCGCGGACCCGCTTTATCAGTATCTAAAATCCTCAGCCCCCGGTGTTCTTGGTACCGAAGCTGTCAAGTGGAACTTCACTAAATTCTTGATTGCCAGCGATGGTCGGGTAGTCAGTCGCCACGCGCCCACCGCTAAGCCAGCGGAGCTGGAGCAGTACATCGAGGGCTTGCTGTCTGCTGCTATCGAAACGGAGAGTAACGATGGTGGATAAACTTGGACGGCGGAAGTTTAACGACGGTAATCAACAGCGGCATTCGCTTTTTTTGGCATTTCTTTTGGTTTTTGTGGTGATCCTTAGTCTCTAATAGAGTCACGCAACGCATGTGTCCGTCATCCCAATATGGGACGGGTGGTACCCGAATTCGATCAGTCCTTTCTTCGCGAGCTCATTCATCCACCGTTTCGGATCGTGTACCGACGCGATCACCAACGAGTACGGGTCGTCCGTGTTTGGCACAGCGAGCGCCTGCTGCGTCTTCCCGCTGCGGACCATGAAGGTTGAAAAGTTTGTGGTGCAATCTGTGTGGACTGTAAAGCAGATTTTGCAAAAAAATATTAATCCCGGACATCCACGAAACAAGATCATCATTCCATACTTTCCGTGTTGAAATTTATTTAAAAGTCTTAGCTAGTTAGGGGTTTTGTGGATGTTTTGGTTGTCCTTTCAGTTAACAAAAAAAAGGGGTCAAGTCTGTTCATTAATATTGGCAGTGCAAAAATAATTAATGAACAGACTTGACCCCTTTTTTCAAGCCGGTGACGATTTCCGACTCTTCACCCGCCCAAGTCAGGCGGTCAGTCTAACGAGTGGCTTGATTTTCGGGCTGGGCTGTTGCTCGGCTTGCCACAAATCCCATTGAGTTTGCATACCCAGCCATACATCGGGGGACGTGCCAAGCCATGCCGAAAGACGCAAGGCCATGCCCGCCGTTACTCCGGCATTGCCGTTCAGC
>JANPPH010000310.1:0-1889 GCA_031428395.1 Gammaproteobacteria bacterium | reverse complement strand
ACTTCGAACTGGTGCTCGCCTTCCACTTCGGCGATTTCAATGATGGAAATATCGAAGGTACCGCCGCCTAAGTCGTACACGGCAATTTTGCACTCACCACGCTGCTTATCCATGCCGTACGCTAAGGCTGCCGCAGTGGGTTCATTGATGATGCGCTTGACGTCCAAACCGGCAATGCGACCTGCGTCTTTGGTAGCTTGGCGCTGCGAATCATTGAAATACGCGGGAACGGTAATAACCGCTTCTGTGACCGGCTCACCCAGATAATCCTCTGCCGTCTTTTTCATTTTCATTAAGACGCGGGCGGACACTTCAGGCGGGGCCATTTTCTTGCCCCGTGCTTCAATCCAGGCATCGCCGTTATCGGCGCCAACAATTTTATAGGGCACCATTTGCATGTCGCGTTTCACCACATCGTCGGTGAATTTACGACCAATCAGGCGTTTGACTGCATATAAAGTATTGCGCGGATTGGTCACGCCCTGGCGCTTTGCCGCCTGGCCAACCAACACCTCATCGTCCTCGGTAAAGGCGACAATAGACGGCGTAGTACGATCGCCTTCGCTGTTCTCAATGACCCGAGGCTTGCCACCCTCCATTACCGCCACACAGGAATTGGTAGTACCCAAGTCAATACCAATAATCTTGCCCATTGTTCCACGTCTCCATTGTTGTTTTGCCGGTAAATAACCGGTCACTAAACCTTTTGCCGAATACAGTTAACTCAATAGTTGGGATGCAATCGCTAATTTCAAGCCATCCGATCTATGTGACCAGGCATACCCTGATCCTGAGAATTATGTGCGTCGAGCCCTTGATCTGGCTTTTTCGCCGCTCCGCCACGCGACACCACAACCATCGCAGGACGTAATAGACGGTCATTAAGTAAATAACCTTTTTGATACACCGCTAAAACCGTGTTCGGTTCCACTTCGGCGTTATCCTGGGCTGACATCGCTTGATGCAGCGCAGGATTGAATTTTTCGTTTTGCGGATTGACTTCGGTGATATTGAATTTTTCCATCAAGCCACGCAGCATCTTCAACGTAATATCCATGCCCTCAATGATTTTGGGGGTCTCAGCGCCCGCTGTACTTGCCGCATTCAAACCGAGCTCAAGGCCATCACGCACGGGCAATAATTCGGCTGCAATCTTGTCCAAGGCATAACGGTGTGCGCTCTCCACATCGCGCTCGGCGCGACGACGCAAGTTGTCCATCTCAGCCCTGGAGCGTAACAGCTGATTCCAATTCTCGTCGGCCTTGGCCTTGGCCTCATTTAACATACCAATTAACTGTTCTTGTGTCAGATCTGCCCCTTCAAGCTTCACCTCTTCATTCGAACCCGTCTGGCCATCCTGTACTATTTCCGTTTTATCAGTCATTGTCTTGCACCATTACCGTTGTCATATTCCATTTCGTTGACTGCATTTTGCTTAGCAACGCAAATACACCTTACTTTCACATGATTTAATCAGCGAGTTGCCCATCGAACCCCAACGCAGGAACAGATATGTGGACTAACTGCGGTCATTCAAGGTGAGACCGAGCATTTTTGCTGTCATATCTACAATCGGGATTACTTTTTCATAGGCCATGCGCGTGGGGCCGATCACACCCAACACACCGAGCACCTTGCCATCCACTTCGTATGGCGCAGTGACGATGCTACAGTTACCCAATACCTGATAACCAGACTCTTCGCCGATAAAAATCTGCACCCCTGAGGCGGCTAGACATTGGTCAAAAAGGTGCAGAATATCGCGTTTATGGCCGAATGCCTCGAATAACTTGCGCAACTTTTCCAAATCCGATAACTCATGAAAATCCATAAGATTAGTTTCCCCTGCCAGGACATAATCGGCGGGGGCATGATCGGCGCTGAAAAGG
>JANPPH010000309.1:0-4078 GCA_031428395.1 Gammaproteobacteria bacterium | reverse complement strand
ATTCGCTGCTTGGTTGGCGGCATTTTACAACGCGCGCGCGAATATCGCGGAGGCGTTGAAAGGCGGATAAGAAAGGCGGCTTTCTAAGTGCGGTTGATGTGTGTGATATTGGCGTGACACGAGCAAGGCGATCATTGCTTCCCGCGTTGTTGACGGTTTTCCATACGTGCGAGTCATAAGGAACGTAGTTGACTAACAGCAGTGCAGCGTTCGAAATCTTCAGGCACAAAATCCCCAGCGCGTGTTGTGATCTGTCCGGCTTCGAGATAAACACGCGTCGCAGGGTCGTCTTG
The DNA here is from genome assembly GCA_031428395.1 of Gammaproteobacteria bacterium. Taxonomy (GTDB): domain Bacteria; phylum Pseudomonadota; class Gammaproteobacteria; order JAADHS01; family JAADHS01; genus JANPPH01. The sequence continues at coordinate 3,785 of JANPPH010000309.1, read as the reverse complement.
CCGCTACCGGACGCTCCGGATATGACCGTGAAGCGATTGGGACGAATTTCGAGATTGATGCTCGCCAAAGCAGGCACAGTAACCGCACCCAGGCGATAAGTCTTATCGACCTGTTTGAGAATGACCGAACTCACGATGCTCCTATTGAAATTCCATGTGGGCGACAACCGACTTGTTTCAAGTGCCGAACCGCCGTTGGCGCATCATAGCCGATCGCGAGATCTCCAGCGTGATCACGGAAGCCGACACCCTGCCTGCAGTTCCAGCTCGCCTTGATGCGCCTTCAGCAGGCAGCGATGTTCGACTTAAAAATTTTGCATTACGCCACAAGAAGATTCATGCGTCAACGCCGAGTGTTGTGAGCGCTAACCGCAGAGAGGATTATCCCGGATCGTATACCAAGTCTGGTCGCCGTTGCCCTTGAGGCACGACAACTATGCCGGTATCGCTCATAAAATAACGTTTTTTGTCGTCGTCGTAGTCAAAGCCGATGCGTGTTCCGGGGGCTAAAATATTATGTCGATCAACAATCGTGCGGCGCAAGCGTGAGCCACGACCGACGATGCTGTAGTCCATAACGATTGAATCCTCAATCTGCACGTCTTCCTCAATGACCACGCCGCGTCGAATGACAGAATTATGGACTCTCGCGCCATTTATTACCGAGCCGCCGCCGATCGCGCTATTTTTAATGTCGCCGCTGATGATCTTCGCTACAGGCCCATGATAATTGCTCGAATGGATCGGCCATTCGGGATTGAACACATCAAAACGCGGTTGCAAGCCCAAGACGTCTTGATGCGCGGCGAAATAGGCTTCGATAGTTCCCACGTCGCGCCAATATATCGGCTCTTCGTAAGCCTTCACGCCAGGAATTTCGTTCTGCGCAAAATTATACGCCATGACACGATGCGTTTTGAGCAAACGCGGAATTACATCGCGACCAAAATCTTTTTGACGGCCACTCTGATCGGCCTGTAAGGCTGCAATCAGCACCTCACGTTTAAATAGATAGTTACCCATCGAGGCATAACAATGGGCCGGATCGGAGGGTATAGCGATGGGATGCTGCGGCTTTTCCTGAAATTCCGTTATGCGCGCCTGACTGTCGACGGCGATCACGCCAAAGGACGGGCATTGATCCAGCGCTACCGGCAACGCGGCGATGGTGATATCGGCGTTATTATCCAGGTGAAAGGTGGCCATCTGTCGAACATCCATGCGGTAAATGTGATCGGCGCCAAACACCGCAACGATATCGGGCCGGTGTTTATGAATAAGATCGAGATTCTGATAGACGGCGTCGGCTGTGCCTTGAAACCATTCCGATCCGCCATGCATTTGCGGCGGCACAACGGTAACGAAATGCCGCGGCATCACCGATGACATGACCCACGATTTACGCACATGTTCAATCAGCGACTGGGACTTGTATTGGACCAGCAAATAGATGGAATTGATGTCTGAATTAACGAAGTTGCTTAAGACGAAATCGACGATCCGATAGCGGCCGCCAAAAGGCACCGCCGGCTTGGAATTTTCCGCGGTCAATGGATACAGGCGCTTGCCTTCGCCACCCGCCATGATCATAGCCAAAATACTTGCGTTGCTCATACCGATCCTTGGTAATTTGAAGCTCTGTGCTTATTTTAGACTAATACGCTAAACGCATGCGGCAAAACACCGCCGCTAGGCGGCGCGATGATACGTTACGTTCGTCGCGCGAAGGCGGGAGCCCAGAGCTTCACGCTGGATGCCCGCCTTCGCGGGCATGGCCATCCCTATTGATGGTAAGCGCAAAGGTCTCACCTCCGTTCGCCCTGCGCCCTGCGCCCTTCGACAGTCGAACGGGCGGGCTTCAACCTTCACTGGACAGTGCATCACTGCATCACGCGCTCTTCGTAATGTCCTTGACCACAACGTCCCGGATTTCGTTCGCCATGCCGTATTTGGATAAAGGGTACGGGTAAAGCTTATCAAGTTCTACGCTATGCCCCGCTGACTGCACGATGCGAACATGTTGACGAGTGAATTTACGCGCATGCGTCAAGCCGCAGGAATGCGCCAAAGCGTCCACTTCGTGATTAACCCAGTGGGCATACGTCGCCACGCGCTTAGCCTTGTCGCTCACCACTAAGCCTTTTTGTAGGCGCTTGTTGTGGGTAGTAATACCCGTAGGGCAAGTATCTTGATGGCATTGCAGCGACTGGATGCAACCTAATGCGAACATAAAGCCACGCGCGCTGACGGCGAAATCGGCGCCCATACACATAGCCCAGGCAACGCGCGCCGAGGTCAACAACTTGCCCGAGGCGACAACCCGAATCTGCTCGCGCAAGCCATATTCCACAAGAATATCCACCAACATTGGCAAGGCTTCGTCCAACGGCAAGCCGACGTGATCCGCCAACACTTGCGGTGCTGCGCCTGTGCCACCATCACCGCCGTCGACCGTAATAAAATCCGGCGCCGAGTCAATTCCAAACCGATGGATCAGCTCACACAACTCATGCAAACTCTCCGGCGCGGACACAACGGTTTTGAACCCCACTGGCCGCCCGGTAATGCGCCGAATCCTATCGATCGTAGCCAGTAAATCACTATTATTTTTTATATCGAGATGCCGATTAGGACTCTTCGAAATTTTGCCCGCAGCAATACCGCGGATTTTTGCCACTTCTGCCGTCACTTTCAGTGCTGGCAAGACACCGCCTCGACCGGGCTTCGCACCTTGCGCCAACTTTACCTCGAAGGCCTTCACCTGCGCACCTATCTCGCGCAGTTTCGCCTCGCTGAGCGCGCCCGCTTCATCGCGCACGCCGTATTTGGCTGTCCCGATCTGAAAAATAAGGTCGCAATTGCCCTCTAAATGATACGGCGACAAACCACCTTCCCCAGTGTTAAACCACACCCCTGACTCCGCCGCACCACGCGCTAAAGCCTTCACCGCAGGCGCGGAAATCGCGCCATAACTCATGCCCGAAATATTGAAGATCTTCTTCGCTACAAACGGTTTGGCGCAGTTTGGACCGATAATCACCGGAAACGCTGGCGTACATTCATCATCGAGCATGGGATAAGGAGAATTGACAAAAATAAACGACCCCGGCTCGCGCACATCATGGACGGAACCAAAGCCCACCAAGCCACCTAACCCCTTCGCCGTTCGATACACCCAAGCACGGGTAGCACGATTAAACGGCAGTTCCTCTCGATCATTGGCAAAGAAATACTGCCGAAAGTACTCGCCTTGATGCTCCAAAAAATAGCGCAGTCGCCCAATAACCGGGAAGTTACGCCTCACGGTATGCTCTTTTTGGAAAATATCCTGGAGGAACATGATGAACAGCCAGAGCATCACTACGCCCGCCATCCAACCCATGATCACAATTATCCAACTCGCTATGCTATTCATGTCCAGCATCGCTCCACAACCCTCTGCAAGACCGATTATGCTAACTATAGGGCACCTCTATAAATTCGATCAAGCCGCGCTGGCGGCGTTGAAAACGTCCTCAAAATGCTCATTTACTTTGTGTAAACTGCGCTTTTTCGGGCGTTTTCGCCTTGGCAGCGCAGCTTGATCGAATTTATAGAGGTGCCCTTCAGTTATACTAGGCCGTTTTACTGTGCGTAGCGACCTATGTTCGATAAATTTCAGCCTGGCCTCAATACTTCTCGCGATATCACTGTATTGGTAGTGCTCCTACTGGTTATTTTTGGCCTAAATTTAGCCATCCCGCGTGATGTGTGGGTGCAAGATGAGGCGCGCTACGGTGAAGTCG
>JANPPH010000308.1:0-7963 GCA_031428395.1 Gammaproteobacteria bacterium | reverse complement strand
AGCATAAGTTACATGTGGTCATCTTGCTCGACTCTATTACGCGCTTGGCGCGTGCCTACAACACCGTGATTCCTTCCTCCGGTAAAGTGCTAACGGGTGGTGTTGACGCCAACGCGCTACAGCGCCCGAAACGCTTTTTTGGCGCAGCGCGTAACATCGAAGAAGGTGGCAGCTTAACCATTATAGCCACGGCGTTGGTCGAAACTGGATCGCGTATGGATGATGTTATCTACGAAGAATTCAAAGGCACAGGTAATTTGGAGTTGCACCTCGACAGAAAGATCGCCGAGAAGCGCATTTATCCGGCTATTAATATTAATCGTTCGGGTACCCGTCGCGAAGAGTTGCTGACGGTGCCTGACGAATTACAGAAGATGTGGATTTTGCGCAAGCTGTTGCATGCGATGGACGAGCTGGCGGCGATGGAGTTTTTGCTCGACAAGCTTAAAGCCACAAAAACGAATGCCGAGTTTTTTGATTCGATGAAGCGCTAATGACGTCAAGCGTGCCCACTTAAGTGGGCACGCATCCTTCAACCCAGATTTTCCATTAGCACTCTACTGCGACCGCACAACGCACTGAATCTGCGCGAGAAAAGAGGAAAATCAGTCTGTCACCGTAGAGTGACTACGCCCCCGACTGTTTTTCTTCTTTTCTCGCTCATCTTCAGCACCTTGCGCACCCTCGCTACGAGGCTAATGAAAAATCTGGGTTCAATAGTCCCTTAAGTCCCGACTTTTCCTTTCTTCTGCGTCGTTTCCAAAAATATTTTTACAGGCTTCACGTTCCAGACTTCTTCTGCATATTCGCGTATTGTCCGATCTGTTGAAAACTGGCCCATATTGGCGACGTTGATTATCGCTTTTTTGGTCCACGTGAGCGGGTCGCGGTAGGCGTGCGCAACATTCTCCTGGCATTTTATATAGGCTTCATAATCGGCCAGTACCAAGAAACGATCGCCGCCATGAGTCAGCGAATCGACAATGGGGTGATACAAATCGGTTTGCTCCGGCGAAAAGTAGCCTGACCCAATCATGTCCAACACCTGCTTGAGTTCAGGATTGGCGTGATAATAGTTCCACGGGTAATAACCGTCTTTGCGGAGCTGTTCGGCTTGCGTCGTTGTTAGGCCGAAGATGAAAATATTGTCTTCGCCAACCTCTTCAGCAATTTCCACATTAGCTCCGTCCAATGTGCCGATGGTTAAGGCGCCATTGAGCGCAAATTTCATATTCCCGGTTCCGGACGCTTCGGTTCCCGCCGTCGAGATTTGCTGGGATAGTTCTGCTGCGGGAATAATTTTCTCCGCCAAGGAGACGTTGTAATTAGGAATGAAGACAACACGCAGGCGATCACCCACCGCCGGATCGTTGTTAACGATGTCAGCGACATCATTTATCAATTTGATAATCAACTTGGCTAGACGGTAAGCAGGGGCTGCCTTGCCGCCAAAAATTACTGTGCGTGGCACGATGTCTGCGTGCGGGTTGGCGCGGATGTGGTTGTACAGCGCGATGACGTGTAGGACATTTAAGAGCTGACGTTTGTATTCATGGATACGCTTTATGTGCACATCAAAAATTGAATCGACGTTAACAATATTGCCTGTTACGTTCTTGATGAGGTTTGCCAGCGCTAATTTATTGGAGCGCTTAACGGCGCGGAACTCGGTGACAAAATCCGTGTCTTCGGCCAAGGGCGTTAGATTTTTTAGCTCATCAAGCGACATTATCCATTTATTGCCAATGTGCCGCGTAATAAGGTGAGATAGCAACGGGTTACACTGATTAAGCCAGCGCCGCGGCGTAATTCCGTTTGTTTTGTTGATAATTTTGCTGGGGAAAAAACGGTCAAAATCGGCAAAAATAGTGCGCTTCATGAGTTCAGTGTGCAGTTTTGCTACGCCGTTAACTCGATGGCTGCCCACCACGGCTAAATGACTCATGCGAATGCGCTTGCCGTGGTCCTCGTCGATGAGCGACATGCGTTTTAAGATGGCGGTGTCGCCAGGATGGTGATACATCACGTTTTTCAAGAAGCGATGATTCACTTCATAAATAATCTGCAAATGACGGGGTAATAAGTTCTCAAAGATTTTTACCGGCCACGTTTCCAGCGCTTCAGGCAGCAAAGTGTGATTAGTGTAACCAAAGGTGTTGCAGGTGATCTGCCACGCGTAATCCCACTCCAAACGATGCGTGTCGATTAATATGCGCATCAATTCGGGGATCGCGAGTACGGGATGCGTGTCATTCAGTTGCACGGCTACTTTACTTGGCAACTCATCAAAATTATCGTGGTGCTTGCTGTAGCGATAAAGAATGTCTTGTAACGAGGCGCTGACGAAGAAATACTGCTGTTTAAGGCGCAACTCTTTGCCCATCTCGGTGGTATCAGCCGGATAGAGAACTTTGGATAAATCTTCAGATTGGTTCTTTTCCTCTACCGCTTTGATGTAGTTGCCTTCATTGAAATAATTCAAGTCGAAATCGCGAGATGCTTTGGCGGCCCAAAGGCGCATGTTATTGACAGTGTTGGTGCCAAAACCAGGTATCGGCGTATCGTAAGCCATGGCCATTACATCGTCAGTATCTACCCACTGATGGCGACGCTGGCTTTTTTCGTCGACATAGTCCACTACACGGCCGTAGAACTTAACGGGATACAACACTTCAGGACGCGGAAATTCCCAGGGATTGCCGTAACGTAACCAATTTTCGGGGTGTTCAACCTGTTGGCCGTTTTCGATTCGCTGCGTGAACATGCCGTATTCGTAACGAATACCGTAGCCGTATGCAGGGATTCCGAGCGTCGCCATGGAATCAAGAAAGCAGGCCGCGAGACGACCTAAGCCACCATTGCCTAAGGCCGCATCAGGTTCTTGTTCGCGGATAACTTCCATGTCCAGACCTAATTCAACTAAGGCCTGGATAAAGCTGTCGTAGATACCCATATTGAGCAAGCTATTCGTTAGCGTTCTGCCCATAAGGAATTCTAGCGAAAGATAATAGACGCGCTTGGTGTCTTGACGGTAGTAAGTCCGCATGGTTTCCATCCAGCGCTCCATTAACCTATCGCGCACGGCGTAGACGGCTACGTTCAGCCAGTCGCGCGTGGTCGCGGTGTACTGATCTTTGCCCACTTGATACTCAAGCCGATTTGCCAGTGAATGTTTGATGGATTCGCTGTCTAGTCCAAGGTAGTCGTATTTAAATGACTGTAATTTTCTGTCTGCCATCCGAAACTCCGTTCATTCTTGCTATCGTCCAGAAACTGTAGTATAGCGCCGTTTGTGAGACTATTTTAAGTAGACTTTTGGTGTCTCGGCACGTTATCGGCGAGTCTTATGGTTGCAGTAGAGCACGATTTTCATTAAAATTCCTTTTTAGTATGCCAGACCAGTGCCGCATTCGGCCTTATAGGTGGGGTTTTGTTATGAAAGATGGAATTCATCCCAAGTACGAAGAAATTACGGTTGCCTGCAGCTGCGGCAACACCTTTAAAACTCGTTCAACATCCAGAGACCTCAATCTGGATATTTGCTCGCAATGTCATCCGTTCTATACTGGTAAACACAAGGTTATGGACACGGCCGGCCGTGTTGACCGTTTCCGCCAGAAGTACGGTTTGAAGAAGTAGTTTGCAGACTCCAGTAGTTTGGAAAAAAGGGCGCTTTAAAGGCGCCCTTTTTTCGCTTATTGCCCATCGTTTTTTCTGTTTTTTCGCCATTCCCTTACTGTTTATCAGTGGGGTTTTACCTGCGGCTGCGGCAAATTGCGCCGCGGATCATCTTGACGAATACGTCTCAGTGGCGCATGTCTACGACGGTGATACGGTCAAGCTCACCGATGGCCGAAAAATTCGTTTGATCGGCATCAATACCCCTGAAATTGGTCGGCGTGGAGATCCGTCGGAGCCTTATGCTGACGATGCACGCATCGCACTTCAGAAAATTCTTCAAGGTCGCCGTGTGGCGTTACGCTACGATAAGGATCGCCATGATCGTTACGGTCGTGTCCTTGCGCATCTCTTTATAGATCAAGAACAAAGTGTTGAAGTGCAGCTTTTGGAGCGCGGTTTGGGTACCGTGTTAACGGTGCCGCCTAATGTGTGGAATGTGGACTGTTATGTGGCGGCGGAGCGGCGTGCGCAAGCGTCTCAAAGTAAGCTTTGGTCGTCACCCCCATTAGATAGTGGGTCGCTGACTAACCTTGGCGCCGATTTTTCTGGCTATCGGGTAGTATCAGGCCGCATTCTACGTACGGAGCGTGACAAAGGGGCGTTCTTATTGCGACTTAAGGGTGGAGTTACCGTATATATTAGCCCTCGCGATCTCGCCTATTTCGATGGAAGTTGGCCCAAGCGAATTCAAGGTGCGACCCTCAGTGTAAAGGGCTGGCTTCGCTATCAGGGCGGCGAATGGCGAATCCAGGCGCGTCATCCCACTGCATTGCAGTTTATTAATGAGTAAGTAAGGCGATCAAACGTGGTTAAGGATAGTCCCCGGCACTTTACCGGCATCGCTATTATTGTTTTGATAAGCTCCATTCTTTTGTCCGCTTGTGCCGTCAATCCTGTCCCTGAAAAACAGGAATCGGTGTCGATGCCTGAGGAAGATGAGATCAAGTTGGGGCGCCAGTGGCATCCTGAAGTACTCAAACAATACAAAGCTTATAACGATAATGCCTTGCAGGGCTACGTCCAGCGCGTGGGCGAACAGCTAGCGGCGAAAAGCCCTCGCGACGATCTCGTTTTTCGGTTCATCGTTATAGATAGCAATGACGTGAACGCTTTTTCGCTGCCCGGCGGATACATTTACATCACGCGGGGTTTATTAGCGTATCTGAACTCTGAGGCTGAGCTTGCGGCGGTATTGGGGCATGAAATTGGCCACGTAACGGCCCGCCATGGCGTTCGTCAGATCAATGTAGAGCGCGGGGCGAATTCTCCCGCGCAAGCTGGGGTCGGCGCGGTGTTCACGCCGCAATTGCGTGACCAAGCGAGGCAAAATTTAGTGGCCTTGCTTGGTAAAGCGATGGTTAGTGGTTATGGCGCGGATCGTGAGTTGGAAGCCGATCGCTTGGGTGCAGACTATTTAGCTGCAAGCGGCTATAACCCGCAAGCGATAATCGAGGTTATCGGTGTACTAAAAAATCAGCAAGAGTTCGAAATAAAACGGTCGAAAGAGGAAGGTACTCCACCGCGCGTTTACCATGCTATGTTCGCGCATCCCGAAAACGATGCGGCCTTAAAGGGAATTGTGAGTGCGGCGAGTAAGAAGCGGCGCGACCCAGGGCAGCGGCTTAATCGCGAAGATTTTTTTATGACCCTAGATGGCTTGGCCTTCGGCGATTCCGAACAGCAAGGGGTGCGGCGGGGTAATCGCTTTTACCATAAGGAACTAGGCATTGCCGTTACTTTTCCGAGCGATTGGAGCCTAGAGAATATAAGCGACCGCGTAGTAGCGTTCCCCAGCAGTGAGAGCGCCGTTTTGCAGATGACTGCGGTGGATTTAACCCCGCAAATACCGCCGCGTGATTACATGATCAAAATTCTTAAACTCGATCCAACGGACGGCAGCAAGCTCAGCATTCCGGGCTTGGAAGGCTATACTGCCAAGGCCAAGTCGAGTACGCATTTTGGAATCCGCGAGTCGCGATTCGGCGTCGTGTATTTTCAAGAAAGGGCACTTATTCTAATGGGATCGGCTAAAGACAAGTTGACGCCGCAGCTCGACAAGTTGTTTTTGCAGACGATTAATAGCATTCATGCCTTGAGCGACCCGGAGCAAAAACTGGCCGAAGGGCTGAAAATTCGAGTGATCGGCAACGACAAAGCCCAGCGTTTGATGGATTTGGCCGCTAAATCGCGCCTACCCGTCCATGCTGAGGAACAATTGAGGCTGCTAAATGATTTGTATCCGATTGGCGAACCTTTGCCGGGGCAGCGCTTAAAAGTCGTTGAGTAAGAAATTATGGTTTTGGTTTTTTAACCCAGATTTTCCATTAGCCTCGTAGCGAGGGTGCGCAAGGTGCTGAAGATGGGCGAGAAAAGAAGAAAAACAGTCGGAGGCGTAGTCACTCTACGGTGACAGACTGTTTTTCATCTTTTCTCGCGCAGATTCAGTGCGTTGTGCGGCCGCAGTAGAGCGCTAATGGAAAATCTGGGTTTAATGGTTCTTCGCGTCGATAGACAATTTACTTAAAGTATACGGAAGACCCTTCATGCATGACCTTAAGCAAGCAGCCTTGGATTATCACGAAAAACCGACGCCGGGGAAAATCGCGATCGCGGTGACTAAACCCTGTGCCACCCAGCGTGATTTGTCGCTAGCCTATACGCCGGGAGTTGCAGAACCCGTTCGTGCCATTGCCGCTGATCGCGAGGCCGCTTATCGCTATACGTCTAAGGGCAATCTGGTGGCAGTTATTACTGACGGCAGTGCGGTGTTGGGTCTGGGCAATGTTGGTGCGCTAGCGGGTAAGCCTGTGATGGAAGGTAAGGGCGTCCTGTTTAAGAAGTTTGCCAATATTGATGTGTTTGATATTGAAGTAGAGGCGGAGTCGCCACAAGCATTCATTGATACCGTTGCACGTATTGCATGTACGTTTGGCGGGATAAATTTGGAAGATATCGCTGCACCGCAATGTTTTGAGATAGAGCGCGCGCTGATCGAACGGCTAGATATACCGGTGTTTCACGACGACCAACATGGCACTGCTATTATCGTTGCCGCAGGATTGCTGAACGCCTTGGAGTTGCAGCACAAGACCATCGCAAGCGCGCGTATCGTTTGTTTGGGAGCGGGTGCTGCAGGCATCGCCTCGATGCGTTTACTCATCGCTTTAGGCGCCAAATATGAAAATATTATGGTGGTAGATCGCCAAGGGGTTATTCATGCTGATCGCGATGAGGTAAATGTCTACAAACAAGAATTCGCATTAAGAACCGAGCGCCGGACCTTGTACGACGCGCTGCGTGACGCGGATGTTTTTATTGGTGTCTCTGGCGCTAATCTTGTCACGCCTGAAATGCTTAAAGCCATGGCGCCCAAGCCAGTAGTATTTGCGCTGTCCAATCCCGATCCTGAAATTCGTCCGGACGTTGCGCATGCGGCGCGATCGGATTTAATTATGGCAACGGGTCGTAGCGACTATCCCAATCAAGTGAATAATGTGCTGGGTTTTCCTTATGTTTTTCGTGGGGCTTTGGATGTGCGAGCACGCTGCATCAATGAAGCGATGGAAGTGGCGGCAGTGCGGGCACTGTGCAATCTGGCTAAAGAGCCAGTTCCGGCGGAGGTGTTGCAGGCCTATGGTTTGGAGCGTTTAACGTTTGGTCCCGACTACATTATACCTAAGCCGCTTGATTCGCGGCTTATCGCATTAGTCCCCCCGGCAGTGGCGCGCGCGGCGGTGGATTCGGGCGTAGCGCGTTTGGCTTATCCGGCGCACTATCCTCAACAGTAGGTTGGTGGTAACGGAATTTTTCGGAATTGCCGATAACAATACTAGGCACCAAGGTAGGATTTATGGCAAAGGACACTATTACACTCACTGACAACTCCACTGGTAAGCAGATTGAACTGCCCGTCAAGCGCGGCACAATTGGTCCGCCCGCCGTGGATATTAGCGCGTTGTATCGCGAATTCGGCTATTTAACCTTCGATGCGGGTTTTTTATCCACGGCAAGTTGTCACAGTGGCATTACCTATATAGACGGTGATGAAGGCGTATTGTTGTATCGCGGCTACCCCATCGAACAACTCGCCGATAACAGTCAATTTCTCGAAGTCGCTTATTTGATGCTCAATGGCGAGTTGCCGACATCCAATGAATTAAATGACTTTGTTGGCGTGATTAAAAATCACACCATGATTAAAGAAAGTCTAAAAACGTTTTACAACGGCTATTACCACAACGCCCATCCTATGGCGGTGATGGTCGGTGTGTTCAGTTCATTG
>JANPPH010000307.1:0-1606 GCA_031428395.1 Gammaproteobacteria bacterium | reverse complement strand
CACTGCGTCCGAGCCACACACCCCTTCGCGGCAAGAACGACGTAGCGACAGCGTTTCGTCCAGCACTTTGATCGCGAGCAGCGCATCAAGCAGCATCTTGCCCACCGGATCGATGTCGAGTTCGACATCCTGCATATACGGCTTGTCGCCGGTTTCGGGTTGATAGCGGTAGAGGCGAAATTTCATAGTCTCAGGGCAAGCGCGATGCGACAACAAAGTAAATTAGCAATAACACGATAACCTCGTCCGAAGTGCCGACACCTACAGCTTGAGTGGTAGTCAGATACTGCCTATTTTTTACTGATTCACTGAATGCGGGTGTTAGGTCGTTGTAACTGGATTCTAATGGGTCTATAGCTCTCTTTGTGTGTGAAGTGTTTGCGCTTCACCATTTCGACTCCCGATAGTCTTTTATGAAAGCCACCATGAAACTGAAACCCATCATTCTCAAAACCTGTTTATCTGCGCTTGTTGCAAGTGCGGTTGTTGCATACGCCGCGGATAAGCCTTCCATGACTCAGGGTGCCCAAGCCACCAAAAAACCCGTTAAAGCCGATCCGCATATGCAAAAGGTGCTGGATACGCTCGGCACGCTAGGCGGTAAACCCATTGAATCGCTTACGCCAACAGAGGCGCGAACACAGCCAACGCCTGCGGATGCGGTGAAGAAGCTGCTGCAACAACAGGGCAAGCGTACCGAGCCGGAGGCCGTTGCCAACGTCAAAAGTATGACGATCCCCGGACCGATAGGCGATATCCCCATCCATATTTACACGCCGAAAGGCTCGGGGCCGTTCCCGGTAATGGTGTACTACCACGGTGGTGGCTTCGTGATTGCCGATACCAAGACTTACGACGCCACACCCAGAGCGCTCGCCAATGGAGCCAAGGCCATTATGGTTGCAGTGGATTATCGCCAAGCCCCCGAGCATAAATTTCCGGCTGCGCCCAATGATGCCTATGCGGCCTATGTGTGGGTGCTACAGCACGCAAAAGAATTTAATGGTGACCCCACCAGGGTGGCAGTTGGAGGCGAAAGTGCAGGCGGTAATCTGGCTACGGTCGTGGCGATGATGGCGCGCGACAAAAAATCGCCGTTACCCGTGCATCAGCTCTTGGTGTATCCGATTACCAATAATGATTTCAATACGCCGTCGTATCTGGTCAATGCGGATGCAAAACCCTTGAATCGCGCGATGATGCAATGGTTCATGAATCACTATTTGGCCAAAGCGGAAGACGGCAATAATCCCTATGTCTCACCCATGAAGGCGACGTCCTTGAAAGGGCTACCCCCTGCTACGGTAATTACGGTCGATATTGATCCGCTGATGTCTGAAGGCAAAGCTTATGCAGATCGCCTGAAACAGGATGGCGTTAAGGTGACGTATAAAAATTATGCTGCCGTGACGCATGAGTTTTTTGGCATGGCTGCGGTCGTACCGAAGGCGAAGGAAGCGCAAAATCTGGCTTCCGGTGAGCTGAAAAAAGCCTTTGTGAAACGCCAGTAGTTGCGGCAATCAGGCCATGCATTTTAGACAGCATAGCTCTCTATGCCAGTCTGGATGATCCGCTTAAGCCTGGATTGAATGACTAAATAAACTTG
>JANPPH010000306.1:0-3802 GCA_031428395.1 Gammaproteobacteria bacterium | reverse complement strand
GCGATCTCATTAAACCCAGATTTTCCATTAGCACTCTACTGCGGCAATCCCGTAATGGCCTTTAGCGTTAAATTCAACAATTGTCCGTTTTCTTCTTGTTCTATCTGCACTGGTAGGTAGTTGTATTCTGGCGCGCACCATAGCTTGGTGACGCGGTCGTCGCGTGACCATTGCAATGCGATGGTGTGGAGTTTGCCTAGGGGTGTGTCGATGTCTTCTTCTTGGAGTCTATCGAAGCGGTATATTTTTAGCTCGCCACGATCAGGGATGAGGTAGGCTAATTCTTTACGGTCATTTTGCAGGTCACGCATTAAGGTTAGTTGATAGAGTAATTTGTCTTGCGCATCATCCGGAATGGTCATCGTCCATTGGTCTTGCGCGATGAGGTTACTGACGCGCTTTTGTCGCCAATCAAAACTCAGATTTACTTTGCGTTGTTTTTTGCCACCACTGCGCGAATAAAAATATTCGAGGGGTTTTAGATTAGCATCACGCAGGATCCAAACACTTTGTTCGATAATCTTATCTTTGATGAAGAAGGACATGAACCCCGACGAGTGGGAGGTCGATTTGTAAACGAATTTATCTGTCACGCCAACGCGTTTGAGTTCGCGAGTGACTTCACCCAAGATCAAACCACCTTTGGTCAAAACGTACTCTGCTTTGAAAGGCTTTGGCTGCCAGCTTTGGGCGGATGCATCAACGGCAAAAAACACGCTGAGTAAGACGATGGCAAGATACCGCGGGGCGCATTTAAGAGTGTGTAGTATTTGCAATAGGCTCATTGTCTAACCACACTTCATTCTGACTAAGTTTAAGGCGTCCTTGCGCAAACCATTTGAGTACTTGCGGGTAAATACGATGCTCTACTTGCAGCACGCGAGCCGCCAAGCTGGCCACGCTATCATTGCTCATCACGGCAACGCGCCCCTGAAGGATGATGGGCCCTTCATCGACACCTTCGGTTACAAAATGCACGGTTGCGCCATGCTCGCTTGCGTTGTCTTGCAGCGCGCGTTGGTGTGTGTTGAGCCCGGTGTAGGCGGGCAGTAGCGAGGGATGAATATTGATTAAGCGGCCTTGAAAATAGCGAACGAACTCAGGCGTCAAAATGCGCATGAATCCGGCGAGCACCACAAGCTGCGGTTGGTAACGATCAATCAGCGTTTGTAGCGCGACATCGAATTCGCGTCGATTGGCGTAGCTCGTAGGTAGCAAACTGTGCGTGGGTACGCTGGCCTCGGTGGCGTAACGCAGACCTTCGGCGTCAACGCGGTTGCTAATGACGGCGCGGACCACAACGGGCAGTTTGTCATGGCGCACTGCATCCAAAATCGTTTTGAGATTGCTGCCTCGCCCGGAGAGGAGAACGACGATCGGCAACGGGTTTGGGTGCATGTTCGCCATGTTTAACCAATCGTTACGGACGGCTCTTCGTCGCCAGATTTTTCAATCGTGCCAATTTGCCAGGCTTGTTCACCCAGACCTAGCAGAGCCGCTACACTGCGTTGTGCATCAGCCGAATTTACAATCATGACCATACCTATCCCACAGTTAAACGTGCGGTGCATTTCATTTATCGCCACGTTGCCGGTTTTTTGAAGCCAGTCAAAAATCGTCGGGCGGATCCAGGCATTAGTGTCAATCACGGCTTGGGTGTAAGCGGGCATTACACGAGGGATATTTTCCAGTAAGCCGCCGCCAGTAATATGGGCGAGGGCGTGGATATCTACGCGGGTGAGCATTGTTAGTATGGTTTTGGCATAAATCCGCGTCGGTTCAAGCAAGAGGTCGCCCAAGCTGCGTTGGCCGAGCATGTCGTCGAGATTAGCGTGGCTTACCTCAATTATTTTGCGGATTAGTGAATAGCCGTTAGAGTGGGGGCCGGACGAGGCGATACCGATGACCGCATCACCCACGGCAACTTTACTGCCGTCAATAATCTGATCTTTTTCGACGATACCTACAGCGAAGCCCGCAAGATCGTAATCGCCTGCTTGATACATACCGGGCATTTCCGCGGTTTCACCACCGATCAATGCCGCGCCTGCGAGTTCGCAGCCTTTGCCTATGCCCTCGATGACGTCGGCGGCAACTTCTACATCTAACTTGCCAGTGGCATAATAGTCGAGGAAAAACAAGGGTTCGGCGCCTTGCACCAGTAAGTCGTTGACGCACATGGCGACAAGATCAATGCCGACACTGCGATGCTTGCCCAAATCAATAGCTAATCTAAGTTTCGTACCCACCCCATCAGTACCCGAGACCAACACAGGCCGCTTATAACGATCGAGCGGGATTTCAAACAGCGCACCAAAGCCTCCCAAACCGCCCATTACTCCAGGCCTTGTGGTGCGTTGCGCTATCGGTTTAATGCGATCCACCAGCCTCCCACCCGCGTCAATATCCACGCCTGCGTCACGATAAGTTAAGCCTTCTGATGATGTCATTGCTTGATAGTCCTGATGTTAAGAGTGCTCTTAAGCCTGCGCATACAGTATGCGCCCCTATTCATTCTATAATCCTAAAGTCGGCAGTTGAACCCAGATTTTCCATTAGCACTCTACTGCGCCTTAGGCGGTCTCGCTACGGTTCCAATTGCCGAATTTAGGATAACTGTGGTGAGATTTTACCGGCAAACACGAAGGGCTGCGACTTGGGAGCCAAAGACGACAGCTAGTATCCCACTAAATACGCTGGGTTTTCATTCGTTTTTCGTGTTACTTAACGCAGATTGAGGGTGTTATCAAAAAAGCCCTGTGTATCTGTTGCGCGACACTGCCAAAAACCGTTGCAATTGGTACTATAGAGTGACTTGAATGCAGCAGCGGGAATGCAGGCCGCAATCTACGATAGGTTAAGTGTATGAGATGGCGTGATATACCCAATATTATTAGCTTAATTCGTATCGGTTTGGTGTTGCCGATAGTGATGCTCCTCATGGAGGAACATTATACGACGGCGCTGATTATGCTGTTCGTCGCTGGCGCCTCGGATGCGCTGGATGGTTACCTGGCCAAGCGTAACGGTTGGACCAGTCGTATTGGCTCGATCTTGGATCCAGTCGCCGACAAGCTACTCTTAGTCTCGTCTTTTTTGGTTTTGGGTTGGATGGGCCATATCCCGCTGTGGCTCGTTGCCGGCATCGTCGCGCGCGACGTGGTGATCTTGTTGGGCGCTGCTGCCTACCATTTTCTTATCGGCCATTATGAAATGGCGCCTAGTTGGATCAGTAAGACCAATACCTTTGCCCAAATCTTGTTGGGGCTGACGGTGGTGCTGTCGCTGAGTATCGTCACCTTGCCGAGTGTCTTTATTGATGGTTTAGTTTACATGGTGGTGGTAACCACCGTCATGAGTGGCGCGGATTACGTCTGGACGTGGGGTCGGCGCGCGTTGGATGCAAAGTCTCGCAGGCATGTCTAAACCTAAGCCGTTCGCCTGAGCGCAGTTGAGGGCTTTAGAGCCGCCTCAATTTGATGCGTTGGAGTCGAAAAACAAACAAATTGCCTTCGGCCTGTTAAACCCAGATTTTCCATTAGCCCTCTACTGCGGCCACACAAGGCGCTGAATCTGCGCGAGAAAGATTGAAAAACAGCCTGTCACCGTAGAGTGACTACGCCTCCGGCTATTTTTCAATCTTTCTCGCACCTCTTCAGCACCTTGTACGCCCTCGCTACGAGCGCTAATGGAAAATCTGGGTTAAAATAGCAATTCGCTTTTTTTTTGTGTAGTGCTAACAAACTTTCGTTCGCTATTTTTTGCAATTATCCCAGATTTTCCATTGGCCTCGTAGCGAGGG
>JANPPH010000305.1:0-3402 GCA_031428395.1 Gammaproteobacteria bacterium | reverse complement strand
AGATGATGGGCAATTACATTTCCGCAAAATCCTTCGCCAACCTCAGTGATCCTGCATCCAGCAAGCTACTCCTCGAACCTCTCGCGGGTACTTTTTCCATTGTGGGCAGCCATGCCGGCGGAGATATTTTTGCCGATCCCTCTGACATTCATTACCGAGAAATTTACTATTGGATTAGCAACTCGGTTGACGCTAGCGTCCTCTCCTGTCCGAGCTTGGACCAGTTCCCCAACGACCCGAACCGGCGCTGCTTACTCGATGGCGGCTAATACATGAGCGCTTGGCGTTTTGTCGCTTGGCTGTGCGTACTTGGGGCATGGCTACTCGCGTCCGCAGCACACGCGGAGCAAGCCTTAACTCTTCGCGTTGCGGGCGCATACATTGAACTGCACACGGGTCCAGGTGGTGGCTATCCTATTTTTCACGTAGCCGAGCGCGGCGAAACCATCGAAGTGCTAAAAAGCAAAGTGGATTGGTTTAAGGTACGCACCCAGTCGCAAAAAGAGGGCTGGGTGTCCTTGGCGCAATTGGAAGCAACATTAATGACCACTGGCGATCCTTTGCACCTGCCGAAAGCAAGCATTACTGACTATTTCGCGCGTCATGTTGAAATGGGCGTTGCTGCGGGTTTGCTCGAAGACGAACCGATGATGTCACTGCGTGTTGCCTATCTTGCGCACCCAAACTTCGCTTTAGAACTATCGGTTTCACAAGTATCCGGCACTTACGCAAGCTCACAGCTATACCAAAGCAATCTGGTCGCGTTACCGTTCCCCGACTGGCGCTTAGCACCTTTTTTCTCCATAGGCTTAGGTTGGTTCGACAGCACACCCAAAGCAACGTTACTAGATGCCGAGGCGTTAAGTGCCGTCAGCGCAAACGCAGGGCTTGGTTTGCGATATTATCTAACGCGGCGCGTAATGTTTCGTGGTGACTTCAAATCCAACACGATATTTATAAGCGATGACCGAGTTGATGAATACTGGGCTTGGAGTGGTGGTCTGTCTTTCTTTTTTTAGCTATGAATAAAATCAAATGAAACGATACATACTAACGCCTTTGCTCTGCGGCTTGTTTTTTACCACAGCGGCCCAGGCACAGACACTAGAGCCTGCGCCCGATGCAGAGCAACTTATTGAGCCTCAAATTGCGCGACGCGACATCATCATTCCACGTATCGACACTGAAAATGTCGAAGTCGAAATGTATGCCGGCATGCTCAGTGTTGAGGACTTTGGAGTGTACCCAACTATAGGCCTGCGAACTGCTGTGTACGTTAGTGAAGACCTATTTATTGCAGGGTCCTACAGTATAGCTAACGTCAGCGATAAAAGTTTTCGTGACATCGGCTTGCCTATATTCCGCCGTCCTGAGCAACGTCTCACGCATTTTGATTTGACCTTGGGCTACAACGCCTTACCGGGACAATTTTTTATTGGCCAACGCCGTGCCCTCAATTCAGCACTTTATTTAATGGCTGGGGTGGGCAATACAAGCCTCAATAATGAGGACTATTTTACCCTCACCGCTGGCGCCGGTTGGCGCTTGTTGTTCACCGACTGGTTTGCATTGCACCTGGATGCACGTAACTTCCTGTTTAAAACCGATATACTCGGCACGCGCAAAACGGTGCAGAATATCGAACTAAGCACTGGCGTCAGTGTCTTCTTCTGACGAATCTCTTGCAGAGGTAATATGTACCGAAAAAACATCGCAGGAATACTTCTCGTTGCTTGGCTCGCCCTCGCCAATTTGGCATGGGCAATTGAAGAGCCACTCAAAGTAGGCAAAGCTCCACCGGATTTCGCGTTGAAAAGCAGTGCCGGTAACAATCTACGTTTAAGCGAATTTACTAATCAAGTCGTGTTGATTAATTTTTGGGCAACCTGGTGCGGCCCCTGTCGCAAAGAGTTACCGTTACTTAACGAAATTCATGAGCGATACACTCGCGCTGGTTTCACCGTGATCGGCATTAACATTGACCAAGACATCGACAAAGCTCGTGAAATGACGAACACATTGGGCATCAAATTTCCCATCCTATTTGACCCCGACAACGTAGTCAGCAAGAGTTGGGGTCTGTCCGCCATGCCCACGACGGTGATTATCGACAGACGAGGCGTCATTCGCCGCGTATTTTTGGGCTATCAGCCTGGGTACGAAAAAACTTACGAAACTGATATACGAGATTTATTAAAGCAATGAGATGGCGTTCGGTGATGTCGTTAATGCTAGCGTCGCAGTTATGTGCTTGCGCCCTACAGCCGTGGGTCCAGCCCTATGAACGCGAAACGCTCGCTGACCCCATCATGAATTTCTCTCGCGACCCCATTGCCGACAAACATCGTCAGCATGTCTTTCAAGTCCGTGAAGGCGCGCGCGGCGCAGGCATAACGGAAGGCAGTGGCTGTGGTTGCAATTAATCCATTGCGTCGAAGCTTAGTGATCGCTTGTTGCATCTTCGCCAGCATAACCCATGCCGCGGTGCTTCCGGATAATCGTGCCGACATTATGTATCACAGCTACCAAGGCGACGGTGTTACGGTCAACGGTCCAGCACTGCTGGTGCGCAAGGATCTTACTGCTAACGTCTCAGTGTCGGGCTCCTACTATGCGGACACCATCAGCAGCGCTTCAATTGATGTTGTTGCCACCGCCAGCCCCTATGCCGACAAACGCGATGAATGGGGCATGGGTATAGACTATGTGCACAACAACGCATTGCTCAACCTCTCCTACCTCACAAGCAAGGAGAGCGACTATTCGGCAGATACCTTAGATGTAAATTTAAGCCAAGAAGTGTTTGCCGGCATGACCACGCTAAGCCTGGGTTTTAGTCGCGGTTGGGACAACGTGGGTCGCAGCGACACCAGTTTTCGCGATGTCGTAGACCGTTACCAATATCGCCTTGGTGTATCCCAAGTTTTAACTAAAACATTGGTCGTTAACCTTGACTATGAAGGCATCAGCGACGAAGGCTATCTCAATAATCCATACCGCTATGCGCGTGTCCTAAGCGCCTTTGTTCCGGAACGTTACCCACGCACACATACCAGCAACGCGCTGGCGATCCGCGCAGTCCAATACTTGCCTTGGCGAGGCTCAGCACGCGTCGACTACCGTTATTCTCGCGACACATGGGAATTAGCCGCACACACGCTTGAATTTAGCTATAACCAATACATCAAGACCCGTTGGCTTAGCGAATGGCGTTATCGCTATTACAGCCAAAATGCCGCTTCTTTTTACAGCGACAACTTCCAAAGCGAACTCAACTTTATGGCCCGCGACAAGGAACTCAGCGAGTTCACCAGTCACACCGTCGGCGTAAAGCTCAGCTATTTCTTATTTCAAAAAAAACTAGCCAATGTGATCGACAACGCCACAGTGCATGTTGGTTAC
>JANPPH010000304.1:0-3067 GCA_031428395.1 Gammaproteobacteria bacterium | reverse complement strand
GGCGCCGTGACGCTGCTGCTCACCGAGGTTATTTTGGCCGACAATCCGAGATTTCGCGACAAGGTGGTAACTAAGATTGAGGAGAAAGTGTATCTATTCAGCGCGAAGAGTGGATGAGGTAGGTTGCTGCAACCGTCGAGTATTCATTGCTCCACGCCTCCGGTCAAATCGATAGAAATCTGGGTTAAGGGCTACTTCTCTAATTGTTGGATTTCGGGTGAGGTCAAAACGGAGCCTAAAAAAAACCACCTCCCAAATGAGGCGCGCACCGCTTGTTTATTTTTTATTTTTCTTCGTCGTTAGATCTAGCAGTTCATCCAATGCATCTAGATTTTCGATATTTTCGTCAACCATAGGATTAGAGCTCGATCGCTCGTCTAGTGGAGATGTGCCGCTGGATGGCGGCGTGTATTGGTCCGGGGCGGCATCGATATTCATGACAGGTGGCCAATCTTCGTCCGTCGTTTGCGCATTGACTGGTCGTGCAATGGCTTGCTGCTTAGCTGTAGCGGATTCTTCGCTTGGCCATGGCGAAAGGAGAGGCTCTGATTGAATGGATCGAGGACTTGCACCTTGTTGGGGTAAGGCTCGCGGCTCTTGTTCCACCAGTGATACGAGGGGGGGCGATGCGTCGGTAGTGGTACCATCCGATTCTTTATGGCCCGGTTTGTGGCGGAAGGCATTGGAGTATTCCGCTATGAGTCGATCCATTTCAGCTTCATTGCTGGACAAATCCTTATTGAGTTTTTCGTTATCTTCTTTTAGCCCTGCGATTTCTTTGCTAAGGCGTTCCGTCTCTTGCGCTAATTCGTTGATACGTTGCTCATCCACCACCGTTACTGTGTTGGTTTCTGTAGTGCCTTGCGCTCTTGCTATCGTCAAGGCGCGATAGTTCGACACCAGCTGTTCGGTTTTGTTGATAATTTGTGCCAGTGCTTCTTTTTTACGCGTGAATGCCGCATCGATGACTTGACGGTATAACGCTGTCTCCGCTTGGAGCAAATCTGTCGTAAATTTCGCCACATTTTCTTCGTCGTAGTGACAACTGTCTTTGAGAAAGCTTTCAATCGCTGTTTTACGATCGCCGTTGCTGCCCTTGATGTTGTCGACGAGGTGACGTAATGCGGCATTGTCGCGGCGGCGCTTCATCACGATTTTTATGGTCATCACTAATAAGAGGATAACTATTGCAGCACCCACTTCAATTGCGACGATAAGTAGGGCTGGATCGATGCTAATCATGAGCTAACTCCTCAGCCGGATTGGTGGTTCTGTGCCGCCATCTGCGATAACCAAAAAACCCACAGGTGATGATGATCGCATTGAGTGCGATAACTTTGAGGCTGGTATGAAGCCAGTTAATAGGTTGCGCGGTTGGCGTGGCAACAACTGCCGCTTTTATGGCTGGTCCAGGCGGTGGATGGGCAGCAGCAGGGGGTTTCATCTCAAACGTGAGCGGCGCCAGCCAATCGCTTACCGGCTCGCCGTTAGTACTGCGTGTGCCAACTAAATTGACATCAATTTTATACGTCCCCGGCTGGACCATTCCATCGATATGCGAACGCCATTCACTGCCATTTTTTTTAGTCATTACGATGTTGCGTTTCACGTTTTTTGGGCCGGACAACGTCACGTCCACGACAAGCGTATCGATGTTGATCAACGCAGCATGAGGGCGCACCACCAGCTCGAAGCCCGCAGGATTGTCGGCGCTAGGATTGATGCTTGCTTGGGCCACTGCAGCAAAAACGTTGACAGTTTGGCGCCGTTCGCGTTGGAAGGTTGTACCATCCACACTGAGGACAAATTCGTAAGTATCGGGTTGTAGCAGGTCTTTAATTTGCCCGGTGAAAATGCCATCGCGTTTAGCGTGATCCGCGCCGAAGCCATCATCAAAAACAGCGATGTTGGTCTTAAGACTTTCTTTTTGTGCAGTGTGGCTTAAACGCATGCGCACAAAGCGCAGCAGTTCCGCTTTATCTATGGTTTTACTGTCTTGTTTGAGTTGCGCTTCGAAAGTGAGTTTATCGCTCAGAGTGATGGCACTGGGTAATTCAGTGACAGCGAGTTTAAGGTTAGTAACGATCAATGCGCGATTGTCAGGATCTGCCTCCGCATCGAGTTTCCATGATCCGGCTTTTGGATCTTTGACCGTGATGAGGTCGTAATTGCTTTCGTGGTGCCAGCGTACTGAAGCAGGCACCTTGGCAGCCTCGATAACGGTGTCATCCGGTGCTATTAAGCGTACTGGGTCGGCGTCCCGGTTACTGAAGACCAAGAAAGTTACCTCATCAATGGCGTCATCTACCTTGACTTGGTTTTTGATCAACGGCAGTGTTTCGGGTTTGGCGACGCGCTCGAACATATGCAAAAAAAGGCGTTCGAGTTTATCGGCACTCTCGGCTTTTTCATACCAGCCGCCGCTTCCTTGGGCTAGAAGTTTTAAGAGTTCTTGATCGGCGTTGTCCGAAAGCGCAATAGTGTAAATCGTGACGCCCTTTTTTCGTAGAGCCACGAGAAGTTCATCAAGTATGCGTGTGCGTGATGTGCTGCTTAAAATCGGGTCTTTTGAAATGTCTACGAGGCCATCTGTCAACAGGATAACAGCACGCTGTGAGTTTTTATTGGCGCCCACCCAATCGTCGCTAGCGGCTTTTAACGCGGATTCGATGTCAGTGTAAAGCCCCTGAGAATGGATTTTGTCTGCGGATTTCCGCGCTAACGCTTTCCATTCCTCGCTGACATTATTAACGGCAACGAGATTGCTCGCCTTCTCACTAAAAATCCATATTCCCGCGCGCGCGCCCAGCGGCAATAGCCCGCTAAGCAAGCGCAGCGCAGGCGCGCGCAAGTTTTTCGGGTCATTCTGTTTCATGCTTCCGGACACATCAATCAGTATGCGAACGTCAGTAACGCTCGCGACCGATTCCTCGGCGCTGTGCGCAATAGTTATAGTGGTTACTAAGGCGCAAAACAGCAGCCGAACCGAGACGCGCAATAATTCTATACGGCGTATCAAATCTTACCAGTCCCTAACAATGACTCATTTGCCATCGCAGCTTTCGAG
>JANPPH010000303.1:0-5901 GCA_031428395.1 Gammaproteobacteria bacterium | reverse complement strand
GCAAAACGGCCTGACTATTTCTGATCTGCCTGGGCCCACTGGCGGCATCATGATCAAGAGCGCCACCGGCGCGACCTTGATCGTCAATGACACAGGCATCTACATCCAAAACGGCAAGGGCGCTAGCCTTGTGATGGTAGGTCCGAGTGTCACCATCAACAACGGCGCCTTGGTAGTGATATAGGAGAAAAAAAGATGCCAGGACCTTTATTACATGTTGGTGCAACCGTGATGTGTGTGCACGGCGGTTCGGCGATGCCCACAGCGCCCAATCCGCGTGTGACAGTGAGTGGCCAACCCACGGTGGTGATGACGGCGCCCTACACCATTGCAGGTTGTCCCTTCAACGTCAGCGGCTCGCCGGTGCCCTGCGTCACCGCGCAGTGGCTGGTCGCTGCCACCCGCGTTACATCGAATGGTCAACCACTGGTGCTGATGGACAGTCAAGCGGTATGCATACCCAATGGCACGCCGCTGTTGCCGGTGATGGCGCAAACCCGCGTTATCGGAATGTGAGCGACACATGAACCTTGCCTATCCTTTTCATATTGATGGCCGCGGCCGAAGCGCGGATGCGAGCGAAGAAGTCTGGATCCGCGGTTTGATCGAGCAGGTGTTGTTCACACTGCCCGGCGAGCGCGTCATGCGTCCAGATTTTGGTAGCGGCATTTTGCAATTAGTCTTCGCGCCTAACAGCACGGAACTTGCGGCGGCCACGCAGATGCTGGTGCAAAGCGCGCTACAACAAACCTTATCGAGTTTGATCGTGGTGGAAGGCGTTGCGGTAGAGGCGGTAGATTCCACTTTGCGCGTCACGGTGCAGTATATTATTCGTCGTAGTCAATCACGTCGACTCGAAAGCTTTGAGCGTGGCGCGCCGACATGACACGCTATAGCTGTTGTGATGAATTGCGACGCAATGCAGTCGATGCGCATGCGACACTCAATGGCATTGATTATTTGGAAGTGCTGGATCGCGATGCGCCGCTCGACAGTCCACGCCAACGTACACTGCTGCTGCGCTTGCTCAAAGTGCCCTCACCAGCGCTGGTCAAAGGCAATCTGCGTATCGAAGGCGGCGAGCGCGTACGTAACATTCACATCGAATGGCTGGCGATGGCGGACAGTCCGCCTCCTGAAGCGACGGCCGCTGAGCAGATATTTTTTAGCACCTTGCCCGATGCAGACCATGTGTTATTAATTCGCACCGACAACCACGGCGACTATTCGCCGTATCGCTTGATCTTACAGCGCTCCAACGATGACCCGCGCCCCCCGCTAAACTTCGATCCGCGCCTGGCAGCGATAGATTTTTCGTTTAAGGTCGAATGCCCAACTGATTTCGATTGTAAGCCGCAACGTCTGTGTGACGAGCCGACGGCGCAAGGGCTCGACATCAATTATTTGGCGAAAGACTACGCCAGTTTTAGGCGTTTGATGTTGGATCGCCTAAGCCTGCTCGTGCCCAACTGGCGTGAACGCAGCACAGCGGATCTTGGTGTGACGCTCGCTGAAGTGCTGGCCTATGCAGGTGACCATCTGAGCTATTGGCAAGACGCGGTGGCGACTGAGGCTTATCTGCATACTGCGCGCCGTCGCACCTCGCTGCGCCGCCATGCGTTGCTGGTCGATTATCCGCTACACGAAGGCAACAACGCTCGCGTTTGGTTGCAACTGGTGCTGATTGAAGGCCTCGCGCAAGCGACGGTGAATCTTGCAGGGATGCAGTTCTTATCCAAGTTGCCCTTGCCCGCGCGGATCGCGCCCGATTCGCGCCAGCACCGTGATGCGCTTGCCGCCAAGCCGGTGGTGTTTGAGCCGCTGGATCCGGCTGGTCTGTTAGAGCCAAAGGCAAGTTCAACTGTCACGCTCTATGCTGCGCATCATACGATCCATTTCTACACCTGGGGAGACTTGCGTTGTTGTCTGCCTGCAGGCAGCACTAGCGCCACATTGCGCGGCCATCTGAGTAAGCTGGATATCGGGCAAGTACTAATTTTCGAGGAGGTGGTGGGACCAAGTACCAACGTGGCGGGCGACGCCGATCCCACTCATCGACATGCAGTCCGCCTCACTGACGTACAATATAGCGAGGACGCATTGCGGCTGATCGATCCGTTGAACGGCATTGAGATCACGGAAATTAAATGGGCACACGCCGACGCGCTGCCATTTCCACTCTGCATTTCGGCACAGACCGATGATGATCATGGCGGCGTTCTGATTAATGATGTAAGTGTCGCGCGCGGTAACATCGTGTTGGCCGATCACGGCCACACGCTTAAAGACCAAGCGCTGGGCAGCGTCCCAGATGAGCATCTGTACTATCCGCCAGATTTTACCCAAGATCGCTGCGGTGAGCGTGCGCCGCGACCGCTGCCGCCACGTTTCCGCCCAAGCTTAAGCGAGCGTCCGCTGACGCATGCGGCTACTTTATTGAAAAGCGTTATTGTAGCCGAGCGCCGTGAGACGCTGCGTCTGCGTTTCGAGCCGCAAGCCTCAGCGAGCGAGGCCTTCATCTGGCACAACGCAGACGTGTGGCCTTCAATCCATCTTGATAGTAGCTTTGACACGGTCACCAGCATTTTGACCGAAGCCTGGCAAGCCCGCCGCGATCTGCTCAATAGCGACGATCAAGCTACGCACTTCGTGGTCGAGTGCGAGCACGATGGCAGCGCCGTGCTGCGCTTTGGCGATGACCATCATGGCAAACGCCCGAAAAGCGACACGGCATTCTTTGCTGCCTACCGCATCGGTAATGGTTTGGCAGGTAATGTCGGTGCTGAGGCGCTCGCGCATCTGGTCAGCAGCGATCCTAACCTAGCCAGCGTCCGCAACCCGCTCGCCGCGCGCGGCGGTAGCGAACCTGAAACGGCCGATCAGATTCGTCGTCGTGCACCGCAAGCGTTTCGTACTCAAGAACGCGCGGTAACACCGGACGACTATGCAACAGTCACACAAGCTTACCCTGGCGTGCAGCGTGCGGCCGCCACGTTGCGGTGGACGGGAAGTTGGCACACTCAATTCATCACAGTTGATCGCCTGGGCGGCGAACCGATGGAGGATGATGTCGAGTTGGCGTTAGCATCCCACGTCGAACCCTATCGCATGGCCGGTCACGATCTTGAATTTAACGACCCGCTGTATGTATCGCTCGAAATCGATATCACCATCTGCGTTGCCGCAGGTTATTTTCGCAGCGATGTGCGCACTGCGCTATTACAGATACTGAGTAATCGTAATCTGCCAGAGGGTGGCCGCGGTGTGTTCCATCCGGATGGATTTAGCTTTGGCCAAACAGTTTATTTAAGCCCCATTTATGCTGCCGCGCGCAGTGTGGCGGGTGTCGAGTCGTTGGAGGTGACGCGTTTTCACCGCCAAGGTGTGGATGACACGCGCTACTTGAGCGAGGGCCGCATGAGCTTAGATCGATTGGAAATTCCGCGATTAGACAACGATCCTAATTTTCCAGAGCACGGTGTGTTGCGTCTCACGTTATTGGGTGGAAAGTAATGGACATAGAGTATGGAAAGCAAAGTGTATAACACAACACCTGTCACTTACATTGACTAACTTCGTGGCTAATAATTCAAGGTTTCGAGCATGAACGATCCAACCGACTGCGGCTGCTGCGAGGGCATCGACACCCAAACGCCAAAGCCTCTTTACAATCGACCAGCGTTACCAGCGATAAGTTACCGCGTCGGCAGTCACAGCGAATTTAAGCAGTCGATGCTGGCGCGCCTGTCGTCCAGCGACTATCCGGCACTGAGGACCTTGACTGCGCGTGATGATGGCGACTTCGGCGTTGCCTTGTGCGATGCAGCGGCAGTGGTGTTGGATGTGCTGAGTTTTTATCAGGAGCGCATCGCCAACGAAAATTTTCTACGCACCGCGCATGAGCGTCGTTCGATTCTCGAGTTGGCGCGACTCATCGGCTACAAATTGTCGCCCGGTGTTGCAGCGTCGACCGCTTTGGCGTTTACCTTACAAGAAGCGCCCGGGTTGCCCAACGCTAGCGTCGAGCCGGTCACCATCCCCATCGGTACGCGCGTGCAAAGCGTACCTGGCCCAGACGAACAAGCGCAATCTTTTGAGACGATCGAAGCGATTGAAGCGCGCGTTGAGTGGAACGCGATGTCAGTGCAAACTAGCCTTGCCTGGCAGCCGCGCTGGGGTGATACCGAAATGTATCTTGCTGGGGTTGCCACATCGTTGCAAGTTGGCGATGCAATCCTAATCGTAGGCCAGGAACGGCAGCGTGATACGGGCTCGGAAAATTGGGACATCCGCGTAGTAAGCACGGTGGAAGCTGATTCGGTACGCAACCGCACGCGCATTGCGTGGCTGGATGGCCTGGGCCATATTGCGCCTTACATTTTGCCAGCAGCCGAGGCACCTAAGGTATACGTGTTGCGGCAGCGGGCGGCGCTGTTTGGCCACAATGCGCCCGACCCGCGTTTGATGGGTAAAAGAGGTTCAGACTTAACCCTGTTGACAACGGGAGAAGGAGTTTCTCGAAAATGGGCTAATTATGTAATCGGCACTAACATTGATCTCGACGCCGCCTATCCCAAGATAATCGCCAACAGTTGGTTCGCCCTAATCTCCAACGAAGCAAACGTTGGCAGTCCATCCTTGCCCGGCTACGTTGAACTGTATCGCGCCAAAACCGTATCGACGATATCGCGTACCGATTTTGCTTTGAGCGGCAAAATCACTCGCATCGTTCCCGACACAACAGAAAATCTAAGCAGCACGCGCTACAGCATCAGCAACACCTTAGTCTTAGCGCAAAGCGAAGTGCTTCAAGCAGCAGCACGACCCATTCTCTACCCGCTCATTGGCAGCAGCATTGTGCTCGCTAGTGTACAAATCGACCTCGCTCCTGGCCGCACCCTCACAGTCACTGGCAAGCGCCAGCGCATCGTGCTGGCGGATCAGGCTAAAGGGTTGATGATGACACTGACAACTGGTGGCACGGTAGCCTTGAGCGCGGGCGATTCATTGCGCTTGGATGCACCACCCGAGCAGTTAATTGCTAGCGCGGTTTACGCTTTAAGCGCTGAAGATTTCGGCGCTGTATTGGCTACCACTACGTTATTACGTTTGCAATTACGCGACCGTGACAACCTTGTTGGCACTCTTGATGTCCAGGCCAATCTTATCCGCTTACAAGCCGCCCTCAAAGACGACGAGACTCTCGCAGAGATTGTCTATATTGATGACCAAGACAGTGCCGTAACACATGCTCGGGATGCCACAACGCTGTTATTAGAAAAATCGCTATCTCATGTTTACGAACGCGAGAGCGTCCGCATTAGCGCTAACGTTGCATCCGCTACCCATGGTGAAACGGTAAGTGAAACGCTTGGCAGCGGTGATGTCGCTTCGGCAAACCAATCTTTTTTGCTACGTCAGGCACCACTCACCCACATCAGCGCCGCCACACCCAGCGGTCGCGCCGCAACGCTGGAATTACGCGTCA
The DNA here is from genome assembly GCA_031428395.1 of Gammaproteobacteria bacterium. Taxonomy (GTDB): domain Bacteria; phylum Pseudomonadota; class Gammaproteobacteria; order JAADHS01; family JAADHS01; genus JANPPH01. Next base: position 413 of record JANPPH010000303.1, on the reverse strand, counting down.
ACGATATACTATGGCGCGAGGTGCCGTTCATGTATGGGCAAGCCGCCGCGGAGCAGGTCTATACATTGGCTAGCGATGAGAGCGGGCGTAGCCGCGTTGTATTTGGCGATGGCATCGAAGGTGCTCGCTTGCCCTCCGGTCAAGACAATCTGCGCGCGCGTTATCGCAAAGGACTGGGTATGGCGGGCAATATCGCAGCGGGTAAGCTTAGCAACTTGCTAAGCCGTCCGCACGGTGTCAACGGCGTCACCAATCCGGTGTTGACAAGCGGTGGGCAGGATGCGGAAAGCGGTGATGCAGCGCGCGAAAATGCACCGCTGGTGGTGCTCACGCTCGACCGCGCGGTGTCGGTGCAAGATTATGAAGATTTCTCGCGCAGCTTCGCTGGCATTGCCAAGGCACATGCCGCATGG
>JANPPH010000302.1:0-4010 GCA_031428395.1 Gammaproteobacteria bacterium | reverse complement strand
TGCCATCGCTAACGACGTAGTATTAATGGAGAACCTGTGGGTTAAGCTGTCTTGGCTTTCTTACGAGAAAAACGACACCTCGTTACGCTTTCGTTTTTCGCAAGGGTTGCAAGGGTTTGATGAGGTGCAACAAGACCCCTTAGGTCCGGGCTGGGCGGCACAATTGACGGAGGCGATTTTTCCGGAATGTGCAGTAGTAACAAACAATTTACGCGTGCAGAATATGCTGAAAAGCGTGTTAGGTATAGAGCAAGCGGAGTTCGTCGAGCGCATTATTTACTTCAATGCACCCGGTGGTGGGGCGCTGTTTCATCAAGATGTGGAGCGCGGTCATTTAGGTGTGGTGTTTGCGCAATTGCATGGTCGTACCGGATGGCTGACGTTATCTAAACAGGCCTTAATAGCCGAAGTTCAAGCGTTTTTAGTCCATCCCCATGCCGATCGGGTACTTAAACGTATGTCTAAGCTGGATCAAGAAAAGTTACGCCTTGAGACGCAAAGTAGTAAACGGTTGTCGGCGTATTTGGAGGACTGTGATAACGAGCCGCTGATGATGTTGCTTAACCATACACCGGAGTTTACGCGCTTTTTAATTGAACGTGGCCATGGGTTTATTCTGTACCCTGGCGATGTGTTGCTGCTACCGCAACACGACGCCGAGCATTGCGCGTGGCATTCTGTCTATTGTCTTGATGAATTCGCGGGTCACGCTTTGTCCTTTGCAGTCCGCAGTAAGGAATAGAAAGGTCCGTGGCTGAAGCGATTGTGCCGCCCGGAGCAGGCACGTTGATGCATCGCCATCTCCTCTCCGAGGAAATATATTATTTCGTTTCGGGCAGGGGCGAAATGGTGTTGGGGTTAGAGAGGTTTGGTGTAAATGCGGGGGATACCGTCTTGATTCCGCCCAATACCCCCCATAAGTTAATAAACTTGAATGAAGCGCCATTGAAATTCTTGTGCTGTAGCGCGCCTGCCTACGGCCTATGCAGATGACGATACGCAGATTCTGGAACAAAACGATAGTTGAGCTGGTTCTACCTTTCCCCTAATGGCTCTGGATCTGTTTTCCCGTACTCTCGTCGGGGCTGGCGTGATCCAAAACAGCACGAAAAAACAGTCGGCTGTGGAGAGGTTCGTTTAGGTTAAAGGAAATTCCGGCACGAAAATAATTGTCATTACATTCGCTTGAGCTCTCATTGGCGACGCACCAAATTACAGCGCCTTGGATGCCAATTTCGCGAGCCTCGTTGATAAAGCGTAATCCCACTTGCGTGCCGGGGTGTAGCGGCTTCTTCGTATCCAGCCCGGCCCCAGATACTGAAATATCGTTGATGTTGTTTAACTGTAGCGTCTGATCGTCCGCAATGACTTGCAGTAGGCCATCAATATTACAGTCTAAGAGTTTAAGGCGTCGCTCGGCCCGATCTTCTTCGGTCATTCGATTGCTCCCAATGCCCATTTAGACCAATTTTAAGCAATAAACCACCGTACAAGGCAAATGCCAAATTTGCTTGATCGGAAGGCCGGATGTGTTTCTTCGGCCAAGCCCCAAGTTAAAGGGTTACGCGTTCAGTCTTGAGTCAACTTCTCTTTCAGCTTCAAGCCAATCGCGCATCTCATCGCCTTCCATGAAGCCACGTTGCTGGGCACGCATATAAGCTGCCTCAGCGATCATGCGACGGCGTTCATCAGCAGAGATGCTATTTTGGTTTGAATTGGAAGGTTTGCTGATCTGTGCTGTTGAAGTAGGAGCGGATGCTTTCTTGCTGGCGGAAGCTTTTTTTGATGCCGCGACTTCCTTCGCAGGCTTGTTCGTGGCGCTAGCTTTAGACGGTGGAGGAGTGGTGTTGGCCGTTGGCGTAGTTCTTGGAACGTCCCTTCTCGTATCTGGCATGACGATATTTCTCCATAAAGAAAAAACCTTGAACAAAGCGAAGTATAGCTTACACTTTTGGCCCGCGGGTAGTTATTTCGCGTCAGGAATTTGCCTCCTATACGTCTTCAGTGAATTAGGTAAAATGCCGATAGATCTACTGGATTAAAAACGGCGGGAAGATATTGCTAGGGGCGAGACGCTACGTTTTGCGCTTAACGATTGTGTACTGCCAATGGTTCATCACACAGGGATATTGAGGTACTCAAGCTAATGGCAGCGATAATGGACTTGGCCTTATTTTTAGTTGTTGTCTGGGCCTTGGCGTATTGGCGCATCTCTCTCGTGTTATCCACGATAGTGATTGCCACTTTAATAATTTTACTGACCAAGCTGGAGCAGCTCTCGGGCTTTAGATTATTTTTCTATTGGGGCTTGTTTGTGGCACTCGCAATTCCACTGAACGTGCCCTACTTACGACGCAAATTTATTAGTAATCGTATCCTCGCCGAATTTCGTTCATCCATGCCCAGCATGTCAAAAACCGAGCGCGAAGCCCTTGAAGCGGGCACCGTTTGGTGGGAAGGAGAATTATTTAGCGGACGTCCGATCTGGAAAAAATTCTTTGCCTACCCCACGCCTACGTTGACGGACGAGGAGCGCGCTTTCCTCGATGGCCCGGTACAAGAGCTGTGCAAAATGCTCAATGATTGGCAGATCACCGAAGAACTTCACGACTTGCCGCCCCACGTGTGGCAATTCATTAAAGATAACCGTTTTTTCGGCATGATTATTCCCAAACGCTATGGTGGACTTGAAATGTCTGCCTACGCTCATTCGTCAGTGGTGATGAAGATCGCCAGTCGCAGTGTTACGGCGGCAGTCACGGTGATGGTGCCCAATTCGCTTGGCCCTGCAGAATTGTTACTGCACTATGGCACGGAAGAGCAAAAAAATTATTACCTACCGCGGTTGGCGGCGGGCGACGAGGTTCCCTGCTTTGCCCTCACTGGCCCTGAAGCGGGGAGCGATGCAAGTTCGATAACGGACAAAGGCGTAGTGTGCAAGGGCCAGGTTGATGGTCAGGAGACACTGGGCATTAGATTGAACTGGGACAAGCGTTACATCACCTTAGGTCCGGTGGCGACAGTGCTCGGTCTTGCCTTTAAACTGCATGATCCCGATCATTTATTGGGTGACCAAGAAGATTTGGGTATCACCTGCGCGCTTATTCCTACGAATACGCCCGGCATCAATATTGGTCGTCGGCATGCACCTTTAAATATTGCGTTTCAAAATGGCCCTAACTGGGGCAAAGATGTTTTTATTCCGATGGATTTTGTCATAGGCGGACTTTCACAGGTGGGTCACGGCTGGCGTATGCTAATGGAAAGCTTAGCCGCGGGGCGGTCTATTTCTTTGCCGGCGTTGAGCACGGGTGCGGGCAAGCTAGTCTGTCGCGCCACGGGTGCCTATGCGCATATTCGTAAACAGTTTAAGACTCCTATTGGTCGCTTTGAGGGCGTGCAGGAGGCCCTTGCGCGAATGGCGGGTTATTCCTACATGATGGACGCCGCGCGCATCCATACTGCAGGGGCGGTGGATCTTGGTGAGAAGCCTTCCGTGGCCTCGGCGATTGTGAAATATCACTTAACCGAATCCATGCGTAAAGTCGTCAACGACGCCATGGATGTGCAAGGCGGAAGTGGCATATGCATGGGGCCAAGAAATTTGATTGGCCGTATGTATCAGGCGATCCCTATTAGCATTACCGTAGAGGGCGCAAACATACTCACGCGCAACCTGATTATTTTTGGCCAAGGCGCGATTCGCTGTCATCCCTATGTGCAAAAGGAAATGCTCGCGGCGGCTGATTTTGATAAAGAACGTGGAGCGAAAACGTTCGACTATGCCTTGCTAGGGCATATGGGTTTTCTTGTCCGTAATGCGGCGCGTTCTTTGTTCATTGGCTTGACCGGTGCGCGCTTAGTCATGGTGCCCTTGAGTTCGTCGGCGCGTCATTATTGCCAACAGCTCGGGCGCATGAGTAGCGCATTCGCCTTGGTGGCTGATGTAGCGATGATGATACTGGGCGGTTCGCTAAAACGTCGTGAAATGCTCTCGGCGCGGTTAGGCG
>JANPPH010000301.1:0-4972 GCA_031428395.1 Gammaproteobacteria bacterium | reverse complement strand
AGCCAATGAACAGCACATAATCAGCGGGGCCGCTTTCGGTGGGCCATTGAGAGATCGCTAAATTCTTACCTTGTTTGGGGCGCGTACCCTTGCTGTATTTAAGTGTCTGCGAGTCAGCAACCCATCCTGCTTGTTGCAATTGCTGGTCGATAATCTTGCATGTGTCAGCCTCATCCAGCTGTAACGCCTCTGCCGCGGTGTTGGCCGCAGAAACAAGCTGAACAACCGTGGATTTAGATTGCTTCTCTGCTGCTGTTTGTTGTGTAGCCAGGCGTTTTTCAAGTGCCGTTTTGGCTTGCTCGGCCTCTGCTGCCATTTGCTCCCAAAAAACTTGCTCGTTTTTTACTTCGTGGAGCTGAGCCTTGGTAAATTTAAGTTGTTGCGTCGTTTCTTCGTGAGAGGCCTGATATTCGTCAAGCGCTGCCTTTAAGCGACTCAGTTCATCTTGTAATTCCTTACTTTCGCCCATCGGGCGAGATGGAGGAATAAAGGCGCCCGATTTGAACTGCGGATTTTTGAATGTACGGTGAAACCATACGCCAAGTTGCCATGCGATTTTCAAGGCGGCCAACGCAGTGGCATGTTCGCCGCGCATGGCGTGGTTTGCCACATTACCTGCGCGTCGAACTTCACCAAAAAGTTGTGCTATCTCACGCGGCAGTATGCCTTGATCCTGCAATCTGCGAAGCAGTTCGTACTGCGACTCATCGGGAGAAACGTATAGTCCAACTCGCGTCGCTGCTAACTGCGCCAAAAGCTCCGCAAGCTGACGCAGTTTCAATAATGATGTATTCGGGTCATCCGGAAAATATTTTTCCGCCAGCATTCCAAGCCGCAGTAGCTGTTCGTCGTGCTCTTGCAGCTGGATAAAATTAGTTTTTGGTAAGGTTGTCATAGCCATCGTTTGCCCCCTAACTGCGGGGCCAGCCTTTGAAGTCGGACATGGGTATTAATTTCGAAAGGATAGCCAGCGAAGCGGTTGCCGGAAAACTGGAATTCCCAGACAGCGGCGTCTAGCGGACCATAGTTGTTCGCGTAGTTGACGTTGCTGCGTTCTAGTTGTTCAGGCATTACCATAAAACCTTTACGTCGCGCATAATAGCTTGCGCTTGCATCGAATTTGTTGACCTCGTTTCAAGCAGTTTCAGCTGCGCCCCGATCAGTGTTTTGACGCGTCCTGGAAAAACTAATTGTTCTTGAACTTTGTCAGCCCTGTGCACTGTTCCGCTATTTCGTGACATTTTTACATAATGGGCTAAGATCGGTGAATTTTTTTACGATTGGTGGGCTAGGTTGGGACCTGTACCCGAAACCACACACTAGCCAATGGCGCGACGGGCTGAGATGTGTCCAAACAAAGCAGCAATGCGTATGGTCAATTTACACCTTTTGGCCCATGTCGAAGCTATTTTCCCCATCGAATAGCAACATGACTGAAAAAACTGTTATCTTCCGAATTCTTTGCTTACATCTTCGCGTAACTCATACAAATCGGGATTTGCAGTAAAAAATAACGCATGCAATGCCCAAAGTACGGCTATTCATTTCAATCATCGCCATTTCCAAATAGTTATGGGCAAATTGGCTAGGCAGCGAACAACCCAACAACTGCGGCGATGCCACAAAAAACATTAGGAAATAAGGCATGACAACTGAAGAAAGCACCGCTGCCCCCATCGTCATTTACCAATCCGCCGATGGCTCGATCGCTACTGAGGTCAGGCTGGAAGGCGAAACTGTTTGGTTATCGCAAAAGCAGATGGCAGACTTATTCGATAAGAACATCATGACCATTAACGAGCACATTGCTAACGTGTTCGCCGAGGGGGAGCTAGAGCCTTCGGCAACTATACGGAAATTCCTTATAGTTCGGCAGGAGGGTAAACGTGAGGTTAAGCGGGAAATTGAGCATTACAACCTCGACGCGATTATCTCGGTCGGCTACCGAGTTAAATCCAAGCAAGGAACTCAATTCCGCATCTGGGCCAACCGCGTTCTAAAAGCCTATCTGGTGCAAGGCTACGCGCTGAACAGACAGCGCCTTGAGGCGCAGCAGGAGAATATCAAGCAGCTTGAACGTACCCTGACCCTATTCCAACAAAACCTAATCGAGCAGGCCAGCTTGCCTGAGGCGCGCGGGTTGGTGAGTGTCATCACCGGTTATGCGCGTACCTTTGTGTTGCTCAATCAGTTCGACAGTGAGCGGCTGCCGCTAGGCAATTTTGCAACCACAATACGTTATGAAATCCAGCTTCATGAAGCACTAGAGGGCATTGCCGCGCTGAAGGCAGACTTGATTGCCAAGGGCGAAGCATCGGAATTGTTTGGCAATAAGAAGGACGATAGTTTTGCGGGTATTCTTGGCAATATCGTGCAGTCATTTGGTGGGGAGTTTCTTTATCCAAGCATCGAGGAGCAGGGTGCGCATCTTTTGTACTTTATTATCAAGAATCATCCATTCTCCGATGGCAACAAACGCATCGGCGCGTTTATGTTCATCTGGTTCTTACAGCGCAACCAACATCATCTGAAAACTGACGGCGAGCTAAAAATCAATGACAACGCGCTGGCAGCAATTGCGCTGCTGGTAGCGCAAAGCGATCCAGCGCAAAAACAATTGATGATTCATTTAATCATGAATCTGATTCGAGGTTAAGGCGTGCTTCAAAAACCGCTACCCCACCCAAGGACTCTCCGCACCCACCGGCAGGTTAAACCTCACCGGATAATGAACTTCAGTAAGATACAAACCATCTGGTTTTGCAGTGACGCCGCCCAGGGTGCGGTCTTTGGCGAGGAGGATTTCGTCAGCCCAACAAGGGTCGCGTTCGCCTGCCCCTATGGCCATTAGCACGCCTGCGATGTTGCGTACCATGTGATGTAAAAAGGCGTTGGCTTTGATGTCTATTTCGATGATCTGGCCGCGCTGTTCAAGCTTTAAGTGATGGACTGTACGAATGGGGCTTTTAGCCTGGCAGGCTAGCGCGCGGTAGGAGGAGAAGTCGTGTTCGCCGACTAAGTAGGCTGCGGCTTCCACCATGCGTGCGATATCGAAATTGCGGTAATCCCAGGTGACGCGCTGTGCTAAAAAGGTTGGACGGACTGCGCGACAGAAAATCAGGTAGCGATAACGGCGGCGAATGGCGGAAAAACGCGCGTGAAAATCGTCAGGCATCTGCTGCGCCCACAAGACGCTTATTTGCTGGGGCATATTGGTGTTAGTGCCAAATATCCAAGACCTGTCACTTCTTGTCACATCCGTGTCGAAATGCACGACTTGGCCACTGGCATGTACTCCGGCGTCGGTGCGACCTGCGGCGACTACGCGGATGGGATGGTTAGCGACTTTGGATAAAGCAGCTTCGACGCAACCTTGGACGGTTTTGGTGCCATCTTGGCATTGCCAACCAGCGAAACCGCTGCCGTCATATTCGATACCTAGGGCGATGCGCATGAGTGGGATTAAAAATGATCTCTTATTGTAATGGCTGCAAAAAACCTAACTCTTAATTACTTAACAATTTCAATCTCAAATAACCGCGGCCAGCGTTTACCGGTTACAAATAAACGCTTCGATTGTGCATCGTAGGCAATACCGTTCGCCACATCTTCTTCGCCCAATTTGTACATAGGCCCGGGCAGGCCAGATAAGTCGATCCAGCCCGTGACTTGTCCCGTTTGCGGCGATATGCGCGCGATGCGTTGCGTATGCCATACGTTGGCATAAATTTCGCCTTGTACAAACTCAAGCTCGTTGAGCCACGGCACAGGTACGCCATTTTCTTTCACTGTTATTTGCCCCAGTGGGGCAAAGTTTTCAGGATCAAGAAAGTATAAATTTGCCGTGCCGTCGCTAAGAATAAGGCGCCGACCATCGTGCGTCAGTCCCCATCCTTCCGTTACATAACGAAACTGCTTAAGCGGGCGTAGAGTTTTTTGGTCGTAGACAAATCCAAGTTGCGACTGCCATGTCAATTGGATGAGTTTACCACGCCAAGTAGTGAGGCCCTCACCAAAAAAGTCCGCAGCGAGTGGCTTCGACTGCAACACTTTTCCGGTTGCGAGCTCAACCCGGCGTACGCTCGACGCGCCATTCAACCCTGTACTTTCATACAAAACGCCTTTGTCGATGGCGAGGCCTTGAGTAAACGCAGAAGGATCATGCGAGAAAGTGTTGAGTACTTTATAACGGTAGACGGGGACCGATTCTGCTAACGCAGAGGTCGCCATAAGAATTGATATGATGAGCAGAATGCTGTGGTATCGCATCAGTGCGGTGATATTCTTTTCACCTTTGGTAGATGGGCGGATAGCGCCGCACCTACCATGACGATGCGCATTCTTAGCGGGTCTTATAGTAATTGATTAACCCATTCGTTGACGAGTCATGGCCGACTACAGGCTCGCGGCCTTTTAGTTCCGGCAGAATGCGTTTAGCAAGTTGTTTGCCCAGTTCGACGCCCCACTGGTCGAAGGAATTGAGATTCCAGATGATACCTTGGACAAAGATCTTATGCTCGTACATGGCGATCAGCGAGCCTAAGGTTTTGGGCGTGAGCTTATGGAATAAAATGGAATTCGTCGGACGGTTGCCGGGGAAAAGTTTATGTGGCAACAATGCTTTGGCCGCCTCTTCGCTCAGCCCTTGACTCGTCAGTTCTGCTTTAACTTCTGCCTCGGTTTTTCCCTGCATCAACGCTTCCGTTTGGGCGAAGAAATTGGATAAGAGAATGGCGTGGTGCTCGGCAATGGGATTGTGAGTTTCCATGGGCGCTAAAAAATCAGCAGGCACCAGCTTCGTGCCTTGATGTATTAACTGATAGAAGGCGTGTTGGCCATTCGTTCCTGGCTCACCCCAAATGATTGGGCCGGTAGAATAATTAGCGACTTCGCCATCGCGCCTAATCCGTTTGCCGTTACTCTCCATATCCGCTTGTTGTAGATACGCGGCGAAACGATGCATGTATTGATC
>JANPPH010000300.1:0-4970 GCA_031428395.1 Gammaproteobacteria bacterium | reverse complement strand
AGGTTCCAACTGCCTTTTTTAGGTTTAAGGCTGAAGTTAATAATTTGATTAAGGCGCGAGGCAGGCGACGCCGCCATCGCGGCACTATCATAAGGTGTCTTTTAGTTATATGGCCGTAGGTTTTACAGGTTTAGCAACGTTATTACCGATCTGCGGGATACGTTTGGGCACGATGAGTGCCGGGATTAAAGTCGCCAATCGCCGCGACTTGGTTTTATTCGAGCTAAACGAGGGTGCCCAGGTCGCCGCCGTGTTTACCCGCAACGCATTTTGTGCCGCCCCAGTCATCTTGGCCCGTCAACACCTAAACTGTGCTCAACCCCGTTTTCTCGTCATCAATACAGGTAACGCCAATGCCGGCACCGGCGAGCGCGGAATCGCTGATGCGTTGGCCGTGTGTGAACGAGTCGCGCGCTTAGGTGGTTGCGCGTCGAACCAAGTCCTGCCCTTTTCAACAGGCGTGATTGGCGAACCATTACCCGTTACTAAAATCATCAGCGGTCTTGAGGGTGCCTTTTCTGCGCTCAACGCAGAGGGTTGGCAAGACGCTGCTTACGGCATCATGACCACGGACACAGCCCCTAAGGGTTGGTCGCGTTGCATAGAAATCGGTGGCAAAACTGTCACAATCACCGGTATCGCTAAAGGCTCTGGCATGATAAGGCCCGATATGGCTACCATGTTGGCCTATATTGCTACCGATGCAGGAATAGCGGCAGGGTTTTTGCAGGAATGTCTTCGTGATGCCGTGGATCAGTCGTTTAATCGAATTACGGTCGATGGCGATATGTCGACGAATGATGCCTGTGTGTTAGTAGCCACCGGCAAAAGTGGTGCGCGGCTTGAAACCGTTACAAGCGCGGGGTACGAGGCGTTTCGCGAGGCGCTGCATGACGTTTGTACCAAGCTTGCTCAGGCTGTAATAAAAGACGGCGAAGGAGCCACAAAATTCATTACAATTCAGGTGGATGGTGGCGCAAGTAGTGATGAGTGCAAGCGCGTTGCGTACACCGTCGCCGAGTCGCCATTGGTAAAAACTGCCTTTTTTGGCGAAGACCCGAATTGGGGGCGCTTGTTAGCGGCCATTGGCCGCGCCGGGGTGGTTGATCTCGATATTAATAAAGTAACGGTTTTTCTCGACGATGTCTGCCTGGTTCGCGATGGTGGTCGTTTTCCTGACTATCGAGAAGAGCATGGCAAGGCGGTGATGAAAGGCAGCGAGCCGACAGTGCGCATCGGCCTTGGTCGAGGCGCAAATTCGACGACGGTTTGGACTTGTGACTTTTCCTACGATTACATCAAAATCAATGCCGATTACCGCTGTTGAAGGAATTTAAGTCGAGTATTAGAATTATATCTGTTACGCTAGGCTCATTTGCTTTAAACCACATATTTTTTGAGGGTTGCCCTTAATGTTCGGTATTTTAGATCTCTCTTTATGGGGTCATGTGATAGCCGCAATACTGATGACTCATGTCACTATTGCTAGTGTCACCATTTTTCTGCATCGCCACCAGGCGCACCGTGCCCTAGACCTCAATCCAGTAGTCAGCCATCTTTTCCGGCTATGGTTATGGCTTAGCACAGGCATGATTACCAAAAATTGGACCGCGATTCACCGCAAGCATCATGCGAAGTGTGAAACCAAAGATGACCCGCATAGCCCTCAAGTACTCGGACTCAAAAAAGTACTGACGGAAGGCGCTGAGTTGTACCGTGAAGAAGGCAAAAACAAAGAAACGTTGGAAAAATATGGCCACGGCACGCCGGATGATTGGCTAGAGCGCAATATTTATGGAAAGTGCAGCCGTTGCGGTGTGGCTGTTATGTTTGTCATTGATATTGCGTTGTTTGGTATTGGCGGTATCACTTTGTGGGCCGTGCAAATGCTTTGGATTCCGTTTTTTGCAGCAGGTGTTGTTAATGGCATTGGCCACTATTTTGGTTACCGTAACTACGAAACCCAAGACGCTGCGACTAACATCTCGCCCTGGGGCATTCTGATCGGTGGAGAAGAGCTGCATAACAACCACCATGCCTTTCCCAGTTCGGCAAAACTCTCGTCAAAATGGTGGGAATTCGATATAGGCTGGTTTTATATCCGCGTATTGGAAATCTTGAAGTTAGCCAAAGTTAAAAAAGTTGCGCCAGCCCCTGTGCTGGTGTCCGGCAAACAAAAAGTGGACATGGAAACTGTTAAGGCAGTTGTCGCGTACCGGTTTCATGTGCTGTCGCACTATTGTCGCGATGTCATCGTACCCGTTCTCCAGGATGAAGCACGCAATCGTGATAGCATTGACCGTTCGTTGTTGAGGCGAGCGCGTACTTTGTTGGTTCGCGATGAGTCCTTGATTGACGCAGTAAACAAAAATCGTCTGCAAGACATGCTGCGTGATAACCAAACATTGCATACGGTTTATGAGTTTAAACTTCGCTTGCAAGAGATCTGGAAGCGTTCACCCGGTTCCCCTGATACCTTGGTCTTACTGCATGCCTTGCAAGAATGGTGTAAGCAGGCGGAGGCGACGGGGATACGTTATCTTAGGGATTTTGCGGCGTCGTTACGTAGCTATACGTTGAGTCCTAACGCTACAGCTTAATTTTTTGGTTTTCGTGCCTGCTACTTGCGCTGGAGGCAATTTGGGCCTTCAGTCAAGCCGTAACCGTAGTAATTTGGAGTGGCCTACGGCCATGATGTTATTTAATCGGGTTTGCGCACCCGCAGGCGCGTTACTTTTCTTTGAACGCTCAAAGAAAAGTAACCAAAAGAAAACCGCCCCAGAGACGCAGCCCTTCGGGTGCCCTGCGCGCTTCAGGCAGCGAGGGGGTTCATCCACAGCCCGTCCGTGTGCTGAGGATGAACGCACCGCATCCATGCGGTGCCCCTGCGGGCCTGATCCTCGCTGCCTTCCAGTGCTCGGCTGCGTCTATGGGGGTTAAGAAAAACAAGAATTTGGGCTGAGATTGAGTAGAGTGCCAAAGGAAAATCTGGGTAAATTCAAAGCATAAAAAAACCCGCCGAAGCGGGTTTTTTTATGCTTGTTTGGAACGCAAGCTATTTGATTTTTGATTCTTTATAAATGACGTGTTTGCGGACTACAGGATCAAATTTCTTGATCTCTAATTTCTCTGGCATCGTACGTTTGTTTTTCGTGGTGGTATAAAAATGGCCGGTTTCGGCGCTGGATACTAATTTAATCTTGTCACGCATGACTTATTTCTCCTGCTTAGACTTTTTCGCCGTTTTGACGCAATGTGGCAAGCACTGAGTCAATGCCGAGCTTATCAATAAAACGCATAGCCTTGGTTGTTAAACGCAACCGCACGAAGCGATTTTCGCTCTCAACCCAGAAGCGATGGTTCTGCAAGTTAGGCAGAAAGCGGCGCTTCGTTCTATTATTGGCGTGCGAAACATTGTTTCCAACCATTGGGCGCTTGCCGGTGATTTGACATACTCTGGCCATGACTTATTCTCCAAACTTAAATTCGGCCGCCTACTATTAGCCTCAAAATAATCAGGCTGACGGGAAAACCACTGATTCTACTAACAGTGGCCTGCTGTTGCAAGTTTTAAAAATCCTGGGGCGATTACTTTGGCGGCACGAACCCCTGCGGCATTTCGGATCCTTCGCCAAAGAAAAATTTCTCCATTTCTTTGGCCAAAAACTCCCGTGCCTTAGGGTCAATCGCCGATAAGCGATATTCATTAATCAGCATCGTCTGATGCTTAAGCCACATCTGCCAAGCTTCTTTCGACACGCTTTCGTAAAGTTTTTTACCAAGCTCGCCAGGGTAGGGCGCGAACGCCAGCGCCTCCGCTTCTTTTTTCAATTTAACGCATTGGACCATGCGAGTCATGTCTTGATAAACCTCGATAACAATGTCTGTACGGGGGCTGCTAAGCCAATGTTAGCAGGAGAGCATGAATTGTACCAAAGCGCTACCTCCGGTTCCATGACGCAGTTGGGTTGTTGATATAATTCGAGGATGATTGGTGTAATATCTAGATGAAAGTGACTGAACGTATGACGTAGCAAAGCTAATTCAGTGACTGCCTTTACCTCACCGTAGCGTCGTGCGAAGTCTAGGGCTGCTGTTTTTTCGGTGTATTCGGGTAAACCCCATAGGCCTCCCCATATGCCAACCGGGGGTCGCTTGAGTAATAGCACTTCGGCTTTCTCATTGCGCAATAGCAGCATGTACGTGCTGCGCACCGGCAAGGCTTTTTTAGTCTTTTTGGTTGGAAAATCAGTAGCCCGACCCTGTTGAAAGCCTTGGCAGTTTTGTTGCAGTGGGCAGCGCTGACAGGCAGGCGAAGATCGCGTGCACAGCGTTGCGCCAAGATCCATGATCGCCTGGGTGTATGACGCAACCTGCGTGTCAGGCGTATGACGATCCGCTAAGTCCCATAGGGTCGTTTCCACATTGCGGTTTCCCGGCCAACCTTCGATGGCATGGAAGCGTGTTAACACGCGCTTAACATTCCCATCCAGTATCGCCTGGCGTTGATTCATGGCAAGCGAGAGGATGGCCCCGGCAGTAGAACGACCAATGCCAGGCAACGACACCAAGAGCTCGATCTGTTGCGGAAATTCACCCGCATACTCGCGAACAACAATATCTGCGGCGCGATGCAGATTGCGCGCTCGCGCGTAATAGCCAAGTCCGCTCCAAAGATGTAGTACGGCATCGAGCGGAGCTTGGGCCAGCGCTTGAACACTCGGAAAATGGTGTATAAAGCGCTCGAAATAAGGTATGCAGGTCGCTACTTGCGTTTGTTGCAGCATGATTTCGGACACCCATACGCGATATGGCGAGCGGTCTTGTTGCCAAGGGAGCGTCGTCCGGCCGTGAGTGTCAAACCACCTCAGCAAATGCTCGGCGACGTTGAAATCATTGTTTATTTGCATGGTTGTTGGTTTCAGATGGGCTTGTCATTTATCACTAGATGGGTTATCACATACAACTTG
>JANPPH010000299.1:0-10996 GCA_031428395.1 Gammaproteobacteria bacterium | reverse complement strand
ACGGGGGAGGCAAGGTCGATAAAGTGAATCTGACCCCTTTTGGCCGTGCCCGCGTTACGCCAAAGCCACCGTCCAGGTGCAGCGTTATACCCACACCATAGCAAGGAGTCTTACCACCATGTATGCACTTAGAAAAATATTGGCCGCCAGTGTCGTTGCTGCGTTACTGTCAGCGTCGGCCATGGCGCAGGAGCTCAGCGGTACGCTGAAAAAAGTGAAGGACAGCGGTACCCTTACCGTCGGTTACCGTGAAACATCCATCCCGTTTTCCTATCTCGATGACAAGCAGCAGCCTATCGGCTATTCAATGGATCTGTGCGCGGCCATCGTGGAGGAAGTGAAAAAAGAATTGGCGCTGCCCAATCTTACGGTGAAATACAACCCTGTGGTCTCGCAGACGCGCATTCCGCTGATGTCGAATGGCACTATAGACATTGAGTGTGGCTCGACCACCAACAATCTGACGCGCCAAAAGCAGGTTTCGTTCGCGCCCATCACTTTCATCACCGGCACCAAGCTGGTCGTCAAGAAGACGTCAAAAATAAAATCGTACCAGGATCTCAAGAACAAGACCGTGGTGGTAACTCAGGGCACAACCAACGAGCGCGTCATTAAGGCGCTTTCCGACAAAGACAAACTCAACATCAAGTTCCTCAACGCCAAAGATCACGCAGAGTCGTTCCTGACGGTGGAGTCGGGCCGCGCCCAAGCGTTCTCAATGGATGATGTGCTGCTGTATGGTCTGGTCGCCAAGGCCAAAAATCCCAAGGACTTTGATGTTGTCGGCGATTATCTTTCCTACGATCCCTACGGCATCATGTACCGCAAAAACGACGAAGACTTTGGTCAGGTCATCCGTCGCACACTCGCACGCATGATGCGCAGCGGCGAGATCGACAAGGTGTATGAAAAGTGGTTCCTCCAGAAGCTGCCCTCCGGTGAAACCATCGGTATGCCGATGAGCCCGCTGCTCAAGAGCGCCTTCAAACTACAGGCGCTGGAAGAGTAGCTGACACCCCTCATCCTCTCCCCAAAAGCGAGAAGAGGGGACGTAAATGTTTGTGTTGTTGAAATGCAGAATCGTCGGGTGCTTAGAAGCGTAGCGACGTAACCCACCATCGGTATTCGCACAACCACGGCGGCGCATTTTCGTGAAGCATCATCAACCAATAAAATAACGCGCGACCCGCTGCTGGAAGCCTTATAGGAGCGGCAATGGATTGGAAAATTTTTCTGGAACTGGCGCCCTCCGGCGGCCAGACCTATCTCGGTTGGCTCATGTCGGGCTTGGCGTGGACGCTGCTGGTTTCCATTTTTGCCTGGATCATCGCTTTCACGCTCGGCTCGATTATCGGCGTGATGCGCACCATGCCCCTGAAAATCGCGCGCGCCATCGCCACCACTTACGTCGAAATTTTCCGTAACATTCCGCTTTTGGTGCAGATGTTCCTGTGGTATTTCGTGATGCCAGAAATTGTTCCCGAATCGCTGGGAACCTGGCTCAAAAACGATCTGCCCAACCTGGTCACTCTGCCCTTCGCGGCGCAGTTTAGTATGTTGGAATTTTCGGCTGCGGTACTTTGCCTCGGCCTCTACACCGCTTCACGCGTCGCCGAGCAGGTGCGCGCCGGCATCGAGTCTTTGCCCAGGGGCCAGACCCATGCTGGTCTGGCGATGGGCTTCACGCTGCCGCAGGTTTATCGCTTTGTGCTGTTACCTATGGCGTATCGCCTGATCGTGCCGCCCATGACTTCCGAGTTCCTGACGATTTTCAAGAACTCCTCCACGGCGCTGACCATCGGCATTCTGGAACTCACGGCACAGAGCCGCCAGATTTCCGAATATACCTTCAAGACTTTCGAGGCGTTTGCGGCGGCCACACTGATCTACATTGTGATCACGCTGACGGTGATTTTCCTCATGCGCGTGTTGGAAAACCGCGTGCGCGTGCCGGGATTCGTTGCGCTGGGGGGCCATTGACATGGGGGACTTCGACTTTTCCATCATCGTCAAAAATCTTCCCTTCCTGTGGGATGGCTTGCTGCTGTCGTTCAAACTTTTTGGCATTGCACTGGTAGGCGGCTTATTCTTCGGTACCTTGCTCGCTCTGGCGCGGCTGTCGAGCTTTAGAGTTCTTAATCTTCCTGCGGCGGGATTCGTCAACTTGATTCGGTCCATTCCTTTCATCATGGCAATATTCTGGTTTTACTTTCTCACGCCGATGCTGGTGGGCGCGATCACCGGCCAGCAGGGCGAGGCGGTGGGGCCATTCACCTCCGCCATTGTGGCGTTTATCATGGTGGAATCAGCTTATTATTCGGAGATTATCCGCGCCGGTATTCAATCTGTCCCGCGCGGCCAGCCGTGGGCCGCCAACGCGCTGGGAATGAATTACTGGCAGTCTATGGGCTATGTGGTGCTGCCGCAGGCATTCCGCAACATGGCGCCCATCATGCTCACCCAGGCCATTATTCTGTTTCAGGATACGTCGCTGGTCTACGTCGTCGGGCTGAAGGATTTCCTTGGCGCGGCGAGCAAGGCGGGTCAGATTTCCGGCCGCTTGGTCGAACTCTACATTTTCGTAGCGTTGGTATTTCTTGTGATTTGCTTTGGTGCATCGCAACTGGTCAAACGCTTACAAAAGAGGCTCGCCGTATGATTGAAATCAAAAGCATCAGCAAGTGGTACGGCAGTTTTCAGGTGCTGACCGATTGCTCGACGAGCGTTAAAAAAGGAGAGGTGGTGGTGGTCTGCGGTCCGTCGGGATCGGGCAAATCGACGCTCATCAAGTGCGTCAATGCGCTTGAACCGTTTCAGAAAGGCGAAGTGTTCGTCGATGGCGTATCGGTCGGCGATCCGAAAACCGATCTTGCCAAGCTGCGTTCACGCATAGGCATGGTGTTCCAGAACTTCGAGCTGTTCCCGCACATGACAGTCTCAGACAATCTCACCATCGGCCAGGTGAAAGTGCTGCGGCGCAGCAAGGAAGAAGCCACGGAAAAGGGGCTCAAGATGCTTGATCGCGTTGGCCTGCTGGCGCACAAGAACAAACATCCTGGCCAGCTTTCCGGCGGCCAGCAACAGCGTGTCGCCATTGCGCGCGCCCTGGCGATGAACCCGATCGCCATGCTGTTCGACGAGCCGACATCGGCGCTCGACCCGGAAATGATTAACGAGGTGCTCGACGTGATGGTGGAGCTCGCCAAGGAAGGCATGACCATGATGGTGGTAAGCCACGAAATGGGTTTCGCCAGGAAAGTCGCGCACCGCGTGGTTTTCATGGACCAAGGGGTTATCGTCGAAGACTGCACCAAGGACGAATTTTTCGGCACGACACGTTCGCAACGCGCGCAGGATTTCCTTTCCAAGATATTGCACCATTGAGTATTGCGTGCGCTTCCATGAATGACCGGAGATAACTGGTTTTCCGTGGCGCCCGATGGCACGTATGTCTCGTGATGTACGCTCAAAATCAAGCATCGCGGACGCAAGTTGCGGGCTTGCTCAACGGTGCGCTGAAAATCCGCGTCGCTGCCCCGGTGTTAGCAGACAAGGCTAAATACATGTTGTGAGGCGCAGCGGATTCCACACCTCTGCAACAACTCAAATATTTCTACTCTTCTTGATGATATCGTGGGCAAGCTGAATTTCTTTGGCCTGCTCCGTTGCTATGGCGATCATGTCTTCAGGTACGCCTTGTCCCATCAACTTGTCCGGGTGGTATTGGCTCATTAGCTTGCGATATGCGCGCTTGATCTCCTGGTCGGTACTGTCTTTCGTGACGCCCAAAGCTTTATAGGCGTCGTTTAATGCTGTGACTGTGTTGGCTTGCCCCCCGGCGAAGTGGGATTGATTTAGCACCATGTCCATTAATTGCTTGAACATGGCTTTGTCATAGCCAAGATGACCGGCCATGTCGGCGAGCAACGCTTCTTCACCCGGATGTAAATGTTCGTCGGCCAGCGCCGTCACGATCAGATAAACCAGCAATATCTGTTTCAGATCCTTCGTGTGCCCGCAAATGGCCATGAATCTTTTCAGTGTCGGCTCGATGTCAAACGCCGGCTCGGCTCCCCGCTTGAACAAAGCAATAGCCTGTGTTCGATGCGTTGCAGTCATGCCAAGTTTTTGCATGAACTGCTCAACATGAGAAATCTCGTCTTGAGAGACGTGCAAATCTGCCTTGGCCAGCTTGCCCATTGAAATGAAAACCGTTTCAAGGAAAACAGCTTGGCGAAGCGCGTTCCGAAGCGGGTTCATCCCGCCAGAGCCATACTCTCTCCTGCGATCAAAAAATGCCCCGACGATCAGCCCGAAGAGCGCGCCGAAGAATCCGAAAAAGTAATAACCTGCAATGAATCCAATGAGCTTAAACAAGACAACTCCATATAAAATATTAAACCGGTACGATTAAAATACCCATCGTTCAGGGGACATTCTGATCTTCCCTCATTTTCAAACAATGCGGGAAGGGTGCGCGGGCGGAGGTCGGTAAAATTTGTGTCGAAAACGGGGGGATAATTTAATGACTCCCCGCTCACCTCACCCCGTTCGTCGAAGCCGCGCTGAAGCTCGGCCGATGTGGTAGCCCTGGGCCATGTCGACGTCGTAGTCGCGGAGTAGTTTTAATGTCCGGCCGTCTTCGACAAATTCTGCGATCGTCTTCATGCCGAATCCTTTGGCAATGTTGCTTATTGCTTTGACGAGAATTTGGTCGGGCTCGTTGTCGGGAAGATCTTTTATGAAGGATCCATCAATTTTTACGTAATCCACGGGGAGTTGTTTGAGGTAGTAGAATGAGCTAAACCCGACACCAAAATCGTCCAGTGCAAACTTGCACCCCAAGTTTCGAATGGTGTTCATCATGTCGCATGCCGCAGTGAAATCCGCGAGTGCGGCTGTCTCGGTGAGTTCGAAGACTAATCTTTCGGCCCGAATTTTGGTGCTTTTCAGCAGGTCATGTAATATTGTTAATAGCTCAGGGTCCATAAATGCATGCGCTGACAAATTGATCGAGAAACTAAGTTCGGGGTTGTTACGGCTCAATGTTTTTAAATTGTTGATCGCAGAGCGTAATACCCAATGATCAATCGCATGGATTTGTCCGGTTTTTTCGGCGATTGGAATAAAGGTACCCGGTAAGCGCAATTTTCCAGAAACGTCACGCATGCGCAAAAGCACTTCGTAATGTTTGACGGCGCCACTTATGACATTAACAATCGGCTGATAATAAAGAACGTAACCGTCGTTAACTAAAGCGCTTTCGATACGCTGTCTCCAGAGCACTATTCCTTCGATACGTTCCCGTTCTTGTTCCGCTTTCGAAAACACGTGCCAGGAGCCTTTACCGAACTCTTTCGCTTGATACATTGCTATATCTGCATTCGCGAGTAAATCGCCCACAACGGTGCCGTGTTCGGGAAACATTGTTATGCCAATGCTGCTCGATACGCGTTGCATTGTGGCTAAACCGGGAATGGTTAAACCATGAAAATGATCGCAAATTTTTTGTGCAGCCTGACATGCCTGTTCAGTATCGATTTCCGGCATTAGGATCGCAAACTCGTCACCACCTATGCGCGCGACGGTATCGGTCTTACGAATGAGTTTACGTAGTTCAGTGGCGACAATGTTAAGCAAGGTGTCGCCGACTTGATGACCCAATGTGTCGTTGACATATTTGAAGGAATCCAAATCAAGAAAGAGTAAGGCGCCGCTGTGGTTATAACGTTGACTAAGACTTACGGTTGTATCGCAGACTTCTTGGAATTTTCGGCGGTTATAAAGACGTGTTAGAGAATCGTGATCCGCGTGCCAGGCAAGATCGCTTACTGCTTTCTCTCTGTCGGTGATATCTAGCCCGACCGAGATGAGGCTAGGTGCGGTGTCTGAATCGTTTTCGAGATGAGAATGGAGCCAGGCAATAGTACGCGATTCATCGTTTTTAGTGATTAATTTTGATTCATGCGTATATAGAGATTCCTGGCCTCGTGCAACCTTTTTTAGCATAGATAAAAAATCTGTCCGCAACGTGGTTGATTCGAGCAATGAAACAAAAAGTGTTCCCGCTAATTCCTTATGTGTGTAGCCGGTCAGCGATTCACCATGTTTATTAAGTAGTAGTATTCGTCCATGACGATCTTGAGTCAGAATGATAACTTGTGCCGTATCCAAGAGGCCACGCACAAAATCGCGCTCGCGTGTGAGCTCGGTCATTTTCTCAGCGAGTGTTTGGGATCGTTGTGCTACCGCACGCTCAAGGCTTTCAAGTTGGAAAGACAACTCGATGGCGCTTTCATCCAAACGATCAATTTCATCGATGAATTTTCCTGTGTTTCTCGACCGACCGATATTTGTACGCACTGATTCATACTTACTGTGCGCGAGGAGTGGCAGGGCTATTGCGGTACGCCTTAAGCGCGACAACGGAACCCAGAGAATAGCGAGTACAACAGATTCCGACAACAAAAACCCTAGTATGCCGATAATGATGGTTTTGCGGCCTGCCTCTTGAATTTCACTCAATCTTTCGGATACATTTTCTATGGTTACTAAATATCCAGAACCGCTATCCGCGAGATCGCGCAGCGGATGCAGCCAAATATCGTAGGAGTTGGATGCTACATTTGATACAACGCCATTTTTTAAAACATTATCAAGCGAATTGTTATTGGCGACACTTTGTAACACTTTTCCGAGCACGTTGGAATTAGTCAACGCAACAATCTTCGCTTTCCAGTTAGGCAAAAAACGCTCTGTTTTTGTGCCCAGCGTTGGCGTATCCAATTCCGTTAGGATGCCGATATCCGTCGCCGCTATCTGTTTAAAATTGATGATCAGCTCGGCTAAGGTTGTACCTAAAAGCATGATGCTGGAGAAGCGGCCTTCAGAAAGGACGGGTACCAATACATAATGTTGGCAAACCAACTTACAGTTTAATACCGTCTTTGGCCGTTCGGTTGCGCTTACTTGTTGCATTGCATTTTGGATAGATTGACGAGCCTCTTCTATCGCGTTGGTGTTACCCCACGTAGCAAGCGCTACGCCATTGGGCGCGTAAAAGGCGACCGTTTCAATGCCGATGCTCTCTTGTAAGAGCGGCCAGTGTTTCTCAAACACTCGAATAATTTCATCCGCGTTACCGAGGGCGAGCGGCGCCTTCATTCCGTCCAGCTCTGGGATCAATTCACCTGCTTTCTGGAGCACGGAGGCGGCTTGTTCAGAAAGGCCTTTAATAGTTACTGCATCGCGAACATGAATGGCCGCGCGCTGGCGATCATAGTTGTCGTTAAGGCTCGATTTCTGCATTAGGTAAAAAGAGACATTTAAAAAAACCATGACGACACTTAAGAATAACAATGTTTTCCACTTTAAGCTGAGAAAGCGCTTGATGGGGGGAATGTTGTCGTTGGAGGTTGTCGATTCTTTTGCCATGGTGTTGCTTGGTGCGCGTCCTTATTTTTGGCGTTTAAAACCGATACGACACTAAGACCGCAAAAAGACGCCAACGTTGATCCGTTGCTGCGCGGTCGGGGTTGTCTTGAAAGGGCAGCCAAGCGGTGCCATTCACCCAGTGGTGTTCGGCGCGTAGCATCCATTCAGGGAATGGAGTCCATTGCACGCCGACCGTCCAATCCTTGGAAAACTGCGAATGGGCTGGAACGGTTCCCGCCGCTAGCGTTTCAAATTTTTGCCCCGTTTTATCGTCAATGTTTTGGTAGGCTACATCGTAGCGCCCCATCAGCTCCCATTTATCGGTGAGTCTATATGCGCTCTGCAGATAATAGCTTTGACCCCTAATGCCTCTTAGCGCGGGCGGAACATAGACGATCTTGTCGCCAAATAAGAAGTCTCGGCGCGCATACTCAGAGGTGAAGCTCCACGCTTCGGAATTGAATTGTGCAGAAAGAATGGTCGGCGTAAATTTAATTGTCCCAGGACCACTTGGGTCACCCAACCCGGGTTGATACTCCAAATTTAAGTGTGCACTGCTGATCGCCAAACGTAGCCGCCCACCATAATGATCATAGGCCAATCGTCCGACAAACGAAGTGTCTCCTTCCAAATGGCCACGGCGGTCAGCGCCCAACGATGCGATTTCCGTATCGACGTCATTGGCGCGCGGTTGCGCAACCATTAATTCCCAGCTCAATGTATTCGCAGCAAAGCGCAGTTCTCCGTATAGCTCACCGCCATCCGACGACAAGGCTAGATCGCGAGTACGTTCAAAGTAAATGGATTGAGGGAGAATCACCCCTGGACGTGTAAAGGCAACGTCGCGGGTGTCGTTATACAAACCGAGCGGGTTTTTGATTCTGCCAATGCGCACGCCATGATGATGCTGTTCATCGGAAAAAAAACGATAGTCGAGCAAGCCGTAGTCGAGTTGTATTCTGTCAACGCCGATATTGCCGACTTTGCGCCATAATAATTGGCCGGACAATTGGAGTTGGGGGATCACGCGCCACGATGCGTTGACGCCCAGTTCAGTAGCTTGGAAGCTGCCGTTCCCCGTGCTTTCGCCGAAAAAATTATTTTTGTTTGTTAGCGTATAGGCCTGGCTTGCAAAGCCATGCACTTGGATGTTTTTGACGTCAATCGCCCACGCAGGAGACGCGGTACATAGACCTAACCCCCAGCCGAGTACTCGAAGGTACGGGCTGACGAATTTACTGTATCGGCAGCAGTCGTACGTTTTCATTGAAATCTTTCCTTGATAAATAGCCAATGGCGCCGGGTGTTTCAGCGACGCGTTTACGCATCTCTTTTTCCGATTCCACGCCAATGGGGGACTGACCCGTCCCCGAGAAAATCAAAAGGTCCCAACTTCGCTCCAGTTGGTGGGGGAAAACGCCCAAACGCTCCTTTATAAAACTCCCATGTACAGGATTCTTTAAAGGCAAAATAAAAACGGTGATAGGTGCGCCGTCAGGCCACTGCAGCAGCCGCATGCCAAAGATCGCGCGAAGCGTGTTTTGAGAAATAGTAGTTTGGCTGACGCTGGGATTGACGATGACTTCCGCAGCACGAGACTGAGCCGATATCAGGGCAAGGGAGCCGATGAGAAAATGTATGATATGCCGAGCTATTGATGCGCACATGTTGTTTATAAGCTGTCGGATATCCGTTCCCTGCTCGGCCTATCGGATGAATACTCTGTTTGGCGAAATATTCGATTTTTTATTAAATAGATATGACCGTAAAAGTAAATTGTCGTTTTTACGATAATCCTCTACTATCAGATCACACCAATTTGGAGGCAACTTGTATGTGTCTGCGAATCTATTACGCCATGTGGTTAACACAGTCCCTAGTTTTTAAGTATAGACGATTTTTTGTATGGTAGATCGTCTTTCTGCATTTGATCAGTATTTTGAAATCGTTCAGGCTTTGACCGCCGAACAGGTGACGCAAGGACAGCGTTTGCGATTCCAAGTTTTCTCTCTTGAACGGCAACTTTTTAGCCAAGAGCAATGTCCGGAGGGCATTGAATTCGACGTCTTTGATAGCCGTTCAGTGCATTCGCATTTGCAGCATCGCACGACTAATCAATTGGCTGCGACGGTACGCCTGGTACTGAGCAATCCACTTTTTCCAGAGGAAGAGTTTCCGCTCGAAAAGCGGCTGCAATTTCCCTTGTATTACGAAGCTATTGATGTGCGAAGCTTACCGCGCTCCTTCATCGCCGAAATCTCGCGTTTTGCCATTTCCAAACAATTCCGCCATCGCGCGGGGGACGACGGATTTGAAGAAAGCCAGATTGACCGGCGTGCTTCGGCGGCTGCGACGCCTAATCAATTCACCTCGAACCGTCGCGCAGAAGGTCGGCGAAGTTTCCCGCATATTTCTTTAGGTCTGTTCAAAGCTATCGTTCAAATGAGCGCTGTAAACAATGTGCAATATTGGTACGCCGCCATGGAGCCATCCTTAATTCGGTTGTTGAGTCGTTTTGGCATTCACTTTCATCTCCTCGGTCCACTCATCGACTATTTGGGAAAACGTCAACCTTGCATTGCAAGCGTAGAAGAGTTGCTTGGCAGAATGGCGACGGAACGTCCGGATGTATGGGCCTTCATTACTGACAATGGACATCTGCTCGGGGGAAGTTATTTCCCGCGTCCCATGACAGGAGAGGCGGATATGCTGCAGCGCTGATCCAGTCGCCTAAGCTTTGACGTTCGCTGCGTTTAAGCGTAGGCGATTATTTTCTTCCTAACAATACTGAGATAACGCCCGCGCCTTGGTTGGCTACATACAGTATGTTTTGATGCTGATTTTGAGTCATGGCTGTAGGGCCAGCGCCAACTGTCAGCGCTTGCTCTACGGTGTTGTCTTTGGTGTTAATAATTGCAATTTGATTGGCGCCTGTCGCGGCGACAAATGCGCGGTTGCGTTCGTCATCCAATAGAATCCCATGCAAGCCCTTGCCAACCTTAATCGTTGATATGTTATCGCCATCAATAATAGACACGATGCCTAAGGTTTCGTTGGTGGTATAAACGCGATGATCGTTAGCGGAGACCTTAATATTCCATGGACGTCCGCCGACACTAATTGTTGAAAGTACCTTGTCAGAATTAATATCGATGCGCGACACAGTCCCATCGTCTGTATTGCTTGTGTAGAGCCAGCCTCGCTCTTTATCTAAGGCCACCCCCCACGGTCCGGCTCCGGTGGAAATAGTTTTAACCACTTTGCGAGTTTGGGTGTCGACGACGCTAACATTGCTGCTTCCCGTATTTGATATATAGGCGCGGTTACTCTTCACATCCAACACTAAGCCATGTGGCGCTTTACCAACAGGAATGTCGATTAACTTGATGTTAGTGTTGCCATCAATGATCGAAACTGTATCGGCACCTAGATTGGTGACATACACCAGGTTATGTGCCTCATCCACCATCACCGTATGAGCGCCCGCACCCGTGGCAATTTTTGTGATGTGGGTCCCCGCGATCGCATCTACAACGGTCACGCTGCCAGCGTCGGGGTCGCT
>JANPPH010000298.1:0-2026 GCA_031428395.1 Gammaproteobacteria bacterium | reverse complement strand
TTCGCGTTGCGGGCGAGGTGGGTGCCTTAGTGCGCCGAAATGAACACTTTAGCCGTTTAGGTGGTGATGAGTTTGCCCTACTAATACCCAATGCGCATCGACCGGATGTAGAAGCCCTTGCGGAACGTGTCATTCGCGCCATTGCGCACATTCCCTTTCGTTTTGAAGAGCGTAATTTTCGTCTCACCGTAAGCATCGGCATTGCCTTCTACCCAGAACATGCAAACAATGCTGAAGACTTAGTTGCGCATGCTGATGCCGCGATGTACCAAGCTAAAGCGGCGGGGAAAAATGCGTGGCGCATCTATCACCCAGCCCGTGATACATCACGCAAAATGGTTGATCGTCTATCATGGAATGAACGTATCAATCATGCAATGGAACACGCTTTATTGCGTCTGCATTTTCAAAGCATTTACGATGTAAACACTGGACGTCTTTCGCATGTCGAGGCACTGATACGAATGGTTGACGAGCAGCATCCGACGCGCATGATTATGCCCAATCAATTCATACACATTGCTGAAAAAAGCGGTAAAATTTTTGATATAGACTGTTGGGTAATCCGAGAAGCGATCAGCGTCCTACAGAAAAATCCACAGCTCGCACAAATCGCCGTCAATATCTCTGGCCGTTCTGTGGATGAACCGTCATTGCCGCGTTTTATCGCTCAGGAACTCAGCAATTCGAATGTCGAGCCCTCGCGCCTGCTATTCGAATTAACCGAGACCGCAGCGGTATCGGATGTTCAGGATGCACAGCGATTCATTGAATCGCTCCAACAAACTGGTTGCTTGGTTTGCCTTGATGATTTCGGCACTGGTTTTTCTTCATTTACCTACCTTAAACATCTCAAAGTGGATATCTTAAAAATCGACGGGCAATTCATTCGCAACCTACCCAGCGATCCCGAAAATCAAATTTTCGTCCGAGCAATTTTGGATGTTGCACATAGTTTAAAAAAGAAAACCATCGCTGAGTTTGTTGAAGATGGCGAAACCATGGAAATGGTTAAGGCCTTAGGCGTTGATATGGTGCAAGGATATTATTTTGGTTTACCCAGCGCGGAACTGCCGCTTGACGATTCACACGCCAACTTCGCGCTTCTATCGTAAAATTACTACCCAGACGAACTTTCTTGGAAAAAATAATGCGGCGATTTCTTCAGGTTTGGGTAAGTGCAATAATCATCCTATTTCACGCCACTGCGTTTAGCAAAGAAATTGACAATACTTTGCCACCGCTCCAATTTGGATTGCTCCCTTATCTAAGCGTTCATCAATTAATCAAAAATTACCTGCCGCTAAAAAATTATCTTGAAGAAAAGCTTGGCCGTACTATTGTCATGACCACCGCACCGGACTACCGTTCTCACCTACTCCGTATCCGCGACAATGTATACGATTTTTACTTAACGGCGCCGCATATGGCCGCGTTGGCCGAACATGACTGGCAGGCTCGACGGCTTGCGGGCTATAAGCGCCGTCTTGAGGGGAGTTTAGTGGTGGCCAAGAATAGCCCCTACCGGCAAATAGCCGACATTCGAGGTAAAATTATTGCCGCGCCAGGACCGTATGCTATCGTCACCATGCTAGCCGAATCCCTGCTTGGAAGCCATCATCTCATACCAGGTGAAAATGTCATTATTACTGCAGCACATAACAATTCATTGCTAGCCGTAATCCGCGGCAATGCGGATGCTGCAGTAATTTCATCGTCAGTGTTTGAACAACAAAAATATAAACAACAGCTACGTTTGCTGGGCACGACTCAATCAGTGCCGCATGCCATGTTTATGGCTCGCGCGCACATAAATGAAAGCGATTACTTGGCTATCCGTGATGCCTTTATGCATTTTACTGCCGATGGCCCCGGCAAACTATTTTTTGAGCATACGGGTTACGTCGATATGGTCTCGATCACTGATGCGCAAATGCGCGAATTGGAACCCTTTGCCGAGACACTGAGACATTTACTTTATGGCGAGTATGACTGAGCAAGTGAAGCGATTGACCCAGCTTAAGCC
>JANPPH010000297.1:0-3173 GCA_031428395.1 Gammaproteobacteria bacterium | reverse complement strand
AACATCGTAGCGAGTGTACGAGCAAAACGGGCGATGGTTGCTTTGTTAACGATGTTGCCAATAATGGGTAGTTTAAGGGATATGCGATCTAAGAAAACATTGAATTTTTTGGAGCGTTTCTTCAGGTTAATGGTAAACCATCCAGCACCAATTATAATGGCGCCCATCAGCCACCAATAGCTTTGGAAAAATTCAGACATTTTGATCACAAGCTTCGTTAGCGCTGGTAGATCTGCCCCAAAGTTTTGGAAAATAGTTTCAAACTGCGGTACAACGAAAATCATCAAAATTGCGGTGACGATAAAGGCTGCGATAATGACGGCAGTGGGGTAGAACATCGCTTTTTTGATCTTGCCCTTAATAGCCTCCATCTTTTCTTTGTATATCGCAATTTTGTGCAATAGACTTTCGAGAATACCGGCTTGTTCGCCTGCGTTAACCAAATTACAGTACAGCGAATCAAAATAGAGGGGATGCTTGGCGAGAGAATCAGCGAGGGAGTTTCCTGCTTCCACCTCGGCCTTGATCGCTAAAATTAGTTCCTGCATGGCAGGGTTATCATGGCCGCGGCCAATGATTTCGAAAGACTGCACCAACGGCACACCCGAACTCATCATCGTTGCCATTTGGCGGCTAAAAATGGCGATATCTTTCGCCACGATTTTTTTCTTCGAATTACCAAAGAGCGAAATCGCCTTTTTGCCAACTTTAAGGGGATTAATGCCCTGTCGGCGTAACTCGGCTTTGGCTAATGCAACGCTAGGGCTGCGTAACTCGCCTTTAACCCGGGTGCCCTTCTTATCCATGCCTTCCCAGGCAAAGACCGCTAATTTTTGCGCTTTAGTTGCCATATTAAAGTGTTACCACCCGGTTGAGTTCTTCTAATGTCGTGATGCCGCTGCGAACCTTCCTCAGCCCCGACTCACGTAAATCCGATACGCCTTCTTTCTTAGCCATCGCTGCCACCTGTATCGCGTTGCCTCCTTCCATGATGACTTTACCCATATCCTCGGTGATTTTCATAACCTGATATATACCTACGCGACCTTTGTAACCGTTGTTACATTTCTCGCAACCCACGGCACCATACAGTTGTAAATTATCTAATTCGTCTTCTGCAAAGCCGGCTTGAAGCAGAGCGACCTTAGGTATATCGACCGGTTGCTTGCAATGTTTACATAAGCGCCTACCCAGGCGTTGTGCAATGATGAGCGATACCGCCGAGGCTATGTTGAAGGGGGCGACGCCCATGTTCAACAATCGGCTAATTGTTTGCGGTGCGTCGTTGGTGTGCAAGGTCGACAAAACCATGTGACCGGTTTGCGCGGCTTTGATCGCAATCTCCGCAGTTTCGAGATCACGAATTTCACCGACCATGATAATGTCCGGATCTTGGCGCAAAAAAGCTTTTAATGCGGCGGCGAAGGTGAGTCCCACGCGCGGGCTGACGTTAACTTGATTGATGCCGGGCAGATTGATTTCGGCAGGGTCTTCCGCCGTAGAAATGTTTCTATCCTCGGTATTTAATATATTGAGGGCCGTATAGAGCGACACGGTTTTACCGCTACCAGTAGGGCCCGTGACCAACACCATGCCATAGGGCCGATGAATGGCGTCCATAAAAGCGTTCTTTTGTTCTTCTTCGTAGCCTAGCGCTTCGATACCCATCTGCGCACTGGTTGGGTCCAAGATACGCAGCACGACTTTTTCGCCCCATAACGTCGGGCAAGAGTTAACGCGGAAATCGATGGCGCGATTCTTAGATAGCACCATTTTAATACGGCCATCTTGGGGTATACGGCGTTCTGAGATGTCTAATCTGGCCATGACTTTAATGCGCGCCGCTATTTTTAGTGCCAATGTGGTTGGCGGATTGGCGATCTCAGATAAAATGCCATCCAAGCGGGTGCGAACGCGGTACATTTTTTCGTAGGGTTCGAAATGAACGTCTGATGCGCCCTTGTTAATCGCATCCAGCAACACTTTATTAATGAAGCGTACAATAGGCGTATCATCAACGTCGGCTTCACCCGCATCGCCGCCCCCGTCATCCCCGCCCCGAATATCTAATCCATCCAAATCGGAGTCGTTCAATTCGCGCATGGTGGTGTCTTGCGCATCCATGGCCTTATCCATGACGCGAGCCAGCTTATCCTCTTCCACTAAGACCGCTTCGGTATTGATACCCGTGGCGAACTTAATTTCATCGAGCGCTTGCAGATTGGTCGGATCAGAGACCGCGACGAACAGGCGGTTGCCGCGTCTAAACAGCGGCAGGGCATTGTGCTTGCGGACTAGCTTCTCATCCACCAAATCCTTGGCCGCCGCCTCCATGTCCATCGCATTGATGTCAAACAGCGGCACACCAAACTCGTGAGATGCTGCTTCGGCAAGCGCATAGCTATCGACGATTTTGTTTTTGACGAGAAAGCTTACCAGCGGAGTGCTCTCGTTAGCGGCTTTCTCACACGCCTGCTTAGCTATTTCTTCAGAAAGCAGACCATCAAGCACTAATTTTCGCGCGAGTCCGCTGAGGATAATTTGACCGATTGCCATAAGACTAAAGACCTCTGCAGTGATGCTAAGGTGTATCGACAAGGGCAGAAAATAATTGAGTGGGTAGGGACTTATTAAGCGCGCGGAAGAGAAAAGTTTTGTTCTGTGTTCTGCGAAAGTAAGTTTGACTCAATATTGAATGAAAAAAAAACGGGGCGAGCTATGCTCACCCCGTTTACATCGGTCATCCTAACCTGCGCGCATCAGCACAATGTAGGTGCTGTTGTCGTTGAGGCACTGCAGGTGCCTGTGACAGCCCATGTAATGACTGTAGCGCCCGTAGCCATTGAAGGGGTGAGGACGTAGGTGGAACCACCAGCAGCGGTTGTTGCAGTCGCAGTTATAACGGCGTTTGCAGCCAGCGCAACAGAGGCAAGATTGGTGTTGGCAGCCGGCAGGGTTATATTAAGTTCAGCTGCGGCATCATCACATGCTGCTGCACTGCCGGCGTTCTCTTGCATACAAACTGAAATGGCGGTTTTAACTGCAGCGATAGAGCCTATAACATCCGCAAATTTCGCTTTAGTGACATAATCTTTATATGCCGGGATGGCCACAGCCGCCAAAATACCGATAATCGCAACAACGATCATCAATTCAATTAGGGTAAAACCTTT
>JANPPH010000296.1:0-3798 GCA_031428395.1 Gammaproteobacteria bacterium | reverse complement strand
CTGAGCGACAACCCTTGCCGGCGGAATAATAGTTGGGGCTTTTGTTGGTGCCGCTCTGGTTACTGGCGCTACCTGTGGCGACGGTGCGACCTCTATCAACGGCACCAACTCGAAATCTATGGTTCGGGGTATATCTTTTTCAAACCCTGCATCCATCTGAAGCGCTAAATACGTCACGCCACCGTGCAAACTAGCCACGAAAAAAACGGCAAGTGCAGCATTTTTCCGAGCACCCGTATCGCGGCGAATTGTCATCAACGAAAACAGCATATGGGTACCTCTATAAATTCGATCAAGCTGCGCTGGTAAGGCGAAAAGGGCCGAAAAAGCGCAGTTTACACGAAGTAAATGAGCATTTTGAGGACGTTTTCAACGCCGCCAGCGCGGCTTTAGCGAATTTATAGAGGTGCCCATATGAACGTTACAGAATTAGAAAGATGCGCGTGTCGCTTGAATTTCAACGATCATCCGGCACGTCTTCCGCGCTTTCATTAGTGAGTTCGTTAGAGATCGGACGATTATTCCCGAGCTTTAACTTATTCGCATCAGCCTTGGCGTTGCTACTTATCCATCCACTCCCATCAGCGTCCACGGACGGAACTCGAGTTCGCAGCTCCATGTATCGGGCAAAGGCGCGACGGCAAGCCTCTTCATGTGACATAATCGCCTCGTCTCCAAGTGTTACATATTTTAATTTCGTAACACAAAGTAGCACGAAAATTAAATTCGTGACAAGATGTTTTTGATCTGTGTTTTTTCAACTATGGAGCTTGTTAAGTTCAGGGTAATATCGTCGATAATTTAAACAGCCGCCTTTCAGCCATAAGGGAAACCGCGTCGTGCATCCATTTTTTCGTAAAACTCTCGCGTCACCAATATTGGGTATTGCTATCGGCCTGTTTTTTGCGGCGCCTGTTTATGCGCACTTCCAGATGATCGTTCCCCCTGATGAGATCGTTACTCAAACCGAGCCACGGAAACTCAACATCGAAGCTATGTTCTGGCACCCGTTTGAAGGTTTAGGCATGAACATGGCAAAGCCCGTTAAATTTGGCGTGGTCACGTCAAGTAAACAGGACGACCTCCTCGCGCAAGCGAAAGCGACGCAACGCAAAGACACTTCCGGGCAAAACTTCGCCACCTGGTCGGTCAACTACACACTGAAGCAACCGGGCGACCACATTTTTTACGTCGAGCCGCAGCCCTATTGGGAAGCGTCCGAAGAGACCTTCATCATTCACTACTCTAAGGTGATCGTGAATGCGTTTGGACTTCAAGCAGGTTGGGACAAAGAGTTAGGGCTTAAAACCGAGATCATTCCTCTAACGCGGCCATACGGATTATGGACGGGGAATGTCTTCCAAGGCATCGTTAAAATCAAGGGCAAACCCGCACCTTACGCCACGGTGGAAGTCGAGTTTTACAATGAACTTAGCGCGATAAAGGCCCCCGTAGAGGCGTTAATCACTCAGGTCATCAAAGCCGATGCTAACGGCGTTTTCACTTACGCCATGCCGAAGGCGGGTTGGTGGGCGTTCGCCGCCCTCAGCGAAGACAACGTGAAAATGAAGCACGAGGGCAAGGAATACCCCGTTGAAATCGGCGCAGTGTTAATGCTCAAAACCTATGACATGAAATAACGGCGTCCTACTAATCTTTAACCGAGACAAACTATCGATGCAAAGCAATTACAGAGTTTTTGACGTCGGCACCGATGCTGATCTTTTCAATAAGGCTTCACCACGCCGCTGGCTTAGCGGAATACTCGGCGCATTGTTACTCAGCACCGCAGCAACCGCCCAGGCCCACAAGCTCAACCTCTTTTCCTTTGTCGAAGGCGACCAAGTATTCGTTGAAGGTTATTTCGCGGACGGCAAAAAGGCCAAAGGAAGCAAAGTGACCGTGCACGACCCCGATCAAAAAGTGTTGCTTGAAGGCATCACCAACGTCGAAGGCGCATTTTCATTCAAAGCCCCTCAACAAACCGACTTACTCATTACCTTAAACGCAGGCTTGGGCCATCAGACCGAATATTTGTTGACGCAAGCAGAGTTAACCGGCATTGAAAGCGCTGAAAGTGCCACCTCTGGTGAAACACCCTCATCATCCGCAAGCACTGGCGTACCACTCGATGACGCCCACCTACGCCGCATCGTACGCCAC
This sequence comes from Gammaproteobacteria bacterium, assembly GCA_031428395.1. GTDB lineage: Bacteria > Pseudomonadota > Gammaproteobacteria > JAADHS01 > JAADHS01 > JANPPH01. The sequence goes on along the minus strand of JANPPH010000296.1, from coordinate 1,635 downwards.
GCCGTAGCAGAAGGCATCAAACCCCTCGCGCGCGAACTAGCCGAGTACAAAAACAAAGCATCGCTAAGCAGCATCATCGGCGGCATTGGCTATATTTTTGGTATTTTGGGCATTGTGGCGTATATGAAAGCGCGTAAAGGTTGAGCGTACTTCTTCAAAGCCTGACGATATTTACTCCGCACCTACGCTGGCTCATAGCATTTTCATCAATGTAGCGTGCGCTGCCTTTTTTAGGTTAAATCATTCGCCCAACAACCCTATGCGGGCTTTCCCTCGGTAGTCATGTTTTTTCTTTCGTGTTACGCTCTCTTTTGTTGCTCAAATTTTGACCGGTTTCTGATCTTGACCTAAAGGGCACCCCTTAACCGGCCGACAAGTTTCCGTTGGTTCCCTTTCTCTTCAAGGACACTCATGCACGTCGCCGATGGCATTCTTTCCGGGCCGGTTATCATTGCCGGGTTTGCCGGTACGGCCGCCTTGGCAGCGCTTACGCTGCGGAACATGGATTTAGAAGAAATCCCCAAAGTTTCGGTGATTACTTCGGCTTTTTTTATCGCATCCCTCATACATATTCCCATTGGACCGAGCAGTATCCATCTGCTTTTAAACGGATTAGTGGGAGTCATTTTAGGATTCAGGGCATTTCCGGCAATTATGCTCGCCATCGTCCTTCAGGCGATATTATTTGGTCATGGCGGCGTTACAGTTATCGGCGTCAATAGCTTGATGCTCGGTGGCGGCGCCTTAGCGGCATATGGAATTTGGCAGTTGCGCCATTGGTTCTCCTTTGCACAAAATGAAATCGTGTTCGCAGGCTTGGCGGGCGCAACGGGAACCATTGTCTCAGGAATTCTGCTCTCGACGGCTTTAATCACCACGGGTGAAGCCTTTATCGCGACAGCGGGCCTGGTGCTCGCCTATCACATTCCTGTGATGGTCATCGAAGCGATTGTCGCGGGCGTTTGCGTGGGGTTTTTAAAGCGCGTTAAACCGCAGATTTTAGCCGGTCAGCGGGTCATTAAACCGATCGTGCCTACTTCTTAAACGACCGCCGACCATGCCACTCGATATCGACCGCCACGCCAATCTCGAATCTCCATTAGCACGCTGGGATCCGCGCGTTAAGATTTTCAGCCTTACGCTGTTTATTTTTTGCGTTGCACTACTTAAAACGATCCCGATGAGTTTAGTTGCACTAGCTTGCGCACTAATCATAATGGCGTTATCGCGCTTGCCGGTCGGATTTATCGCTCATGGCATTAAATGGGTGTGCCTTTTTTTGCTGCCGTTTCTGATTGTGATGCCGCTTTCTTACCCCGGCGAGCCCGCTTTTCATATTCTTGGACTGCCCTTCGCCTGGGAAGGTTTACGCTTAGCGGTGAGCATGATTATCAAGGCCGTCGCGATTGTCGGAACAGCGTATGCGATGTTTGGTACCAGCCGTTTTGATGTCTCAATGATCGCGTTACAACGCTTAAAATGCCCGAAAATTTTGGTCCAGATGTTACTGTTTACCTATCGCTATTTATTCGTATTTCTGGCTGAGATGCAACGAATGGACACGGCGATGGCGGCTCGCGGTTTTGTGCGCCGAGCCGACTATAAAACACTGAAAATAACGGGCGATTTTGTCGG
>JANPPH010000295.1:0-8931 GCA_031428395.1 Gammaproteobacteria bacterium | reverse complement strand
CATTAGGCTCTACTGCGGCTGCACAACGCACTGAATCTGCGCGAGAAAAGAAGAAAAACAGTCTGTCACCGTAGAGTGACTACGCCTCCGCCTGTTTTTAATCTTTTCTCGCCCCTCTTCAGCACCTTGCGCACCCTCGCTACGAGCCTAATGGAAAATCTGGGTTAAAGAAATCACCGACAGGGTCGTAACAGGTCTATAGTCGAAAAAGGATCCATAACCCATGCAACGCTTATTTTTTACCCGCTCGGCAAAACTGTTGCAAGTCACGCTGGTGTTGCTTTATGCGGCCATGTGCCGCTCAGCCTTTGCTGACGTCAATTTTATCTTTGGCGTTTATGCGTCGGACAAGCCCACCGCTATGGTTCAAAGTTTCCGCCCGTTGCTTAATGATCTCGAAGCACTGCTCGCCACTCGACTGGGGGAGCCAGTAAGCATCAAGATACAAGTCTCTAAAACTTATGAAGACGGTATCGACGATTTAGTCGAGGGCAAGGTTGATTTTGCGCGCTTCGGCCCAGCTTCTTACGTGGTCGCAAAACAGAAAAACGAAAATATCAGGCTTATCGCCATGGAGAGTCATAAGGGCAAAAAAGAATTCAACGGCATAATCTGCGTGAAATCCGATAGCAATATCAAGTCCGTCAAAGAACTTGTCGGGAAGACCTTCGCCTTCGGTGACAAGACATCAACCATTGGGCGCTACCTTTCCCAGCAGTACCTGCTCGCTAATGGGATAACCGCTAACAAACTCAAGTCCTACGATTACCTCGACCGTCATGACAAAGTCGCTACTGCGGTAGCGGCGGGAGACTTTGACGCCGGCGCGATCAAGGAAGGGACTTATAAGAAACTCAAAGAAAAAGGCGCCCCCCTTGAAGTGATCGCCACGTTCAAGAACGTCACTAAACCGTGGATTGCCCGCTCAGGACTACCTGACAATCTGTTTCTAGCGCTGCAACAGGCCTTGCTCGAACTCAAACCCAAAGAAGACCTGGATGAGTTGTCCAAAGAGGGCTTTCTGCCAGGATCCGACATGGACTTTGTTGAGACTAAGGAAGCGATACTGAATAATGACCACTTCTTTAGGTGAAAAAAGTTCTGCTTTTTTCTAAGCGGCTCGGTATTTGGCAACAATTGCTAATTTGCTTGTCGGTCGTATCGATTTTCTTTTCATTTTCGTTCGGCTATGCCTTGCGCCAGGTTGAGCGGGGGTTCCTCTTAAGCAAGATCGAAGAGACCAATCAACGAACGGTCTCTTTGATCACAGCAACATCACTGGACGCCATCCTCACGGAGGATCGTCCGGTGCTCGAAAGCATCATCGTCGGTGTTGCCAAAGCGGACAAGGCGATTATCGCAATTCGTATTTCCAACGAGAACGGCCAGCCACTCGCCGAGTGGCGAAACACCACCAACACCGATAAAAATCCTATTGTGATTTCTGAAAAAATCGTTACAGGAGATGAAGTATACGGAAGTCTCATACTTGAATGGGACTCGCAATCGGTCGAGCAACAGGCCCAGTCGCACGCAGTCAAAATCTCTTATTTGTATGCGCTCAGCTTGATTGTTGTTTCGCTAACTATGCTGGGCGCTTTATCGATAATGATTGTGCGTCCACTGGTCAAGATCCGTTCTCACATTGGCCACATTGGTTCCGGTAACGTCACAGATATATTAGTCCTTGACTCAAACCGCGAAGTTAAGGCGTTGAGCGAATCCCTGAATATGCTTTCGTCGATTCTGCAAAAGCAGAAGGACGACGAGAGCCGGCATCGTCAAATGCTGGAAAAAGAGGTTGAAGAGCGCACCAGAGAGCTACAAGAGCTGTACGACAAAGTGCACTATCAATCATTACATGACAACCTCACCGGCCTCGCCAATCGGCAGCTGTATTTTGACCGGATCGCGCTGGCTATCGAGAGAGCCAAGCGTCGCCAGGAGAAGCTGGTTGTTTTTTTCATCGATACCGACAACTTCAAATCAATCAACGATACTTATGGTCATGATATCGGCGATAAATATCTCATCGCAATCGGCGAGCGGCTTGCCCACGCCCTTAGAAAGGAGGACACGATCGCCCGGCTAGGCGGCGACGAATTCGCGATTTTGTTCACCGATATTAAGAGCGCGGTGATCGCGGGAAGGATCGCGGAAAAAATTCTGAGACAATGCCAATCTGGCGTTACCATCAATTCGATGACGCTGCCAATAAACTTATCTATAGGCATCAGTGTTTACCCGGACGACGGCGCCGACGCTGCCGACCTTGTCAAATCCGCGGATATCGCCATGTATCATGTCAAAAAAACCACAAAGAACAACTACCGATTTTATTCTGCGGATATCAATAAACTGAACAACCAGCGGAACGAGACCGAAGAGCAACTACGCAACGCTGTGATCAACGGTGACATCACTGTTTTCTACCAACCTAAAATCTCATTGGCGACAGGAAATATCGTAGGCGTAGAGGCGTTGATACGCTGGATACATCCGGAGCAAGGCATCATTAGTCCCGGCGAGTTTCTCCCCATCGCGGAGCAATGCGGCATTATTGGGGACTTGGATATGCTGGTGCTGGAGAAAGCGGTCGCCGACGTCGCGGCATGGCACAATTCGGGGTTCCCTGACCTCAATCTAAGCGTGAATTTTTCCGCCCAGCAGTTTTTGCGCAAAGATCTGATTCAGCCGGTAAAGAATGTAGTTTCCGCCGCCAAGTTCGACCCTTCAAAGCTGGAAATAGAAATTACCGAGAACGTTATCGTGAGCAACACCAGTGTTGTAAAAGAAAATCTTAATGCACTTAAAAACTACGGTGTGCAGATTTCGCTGGATGATTTCGGCAGCGGTCATGCCTCATTCAGCTATCTGAAAAACTTCCCTATTGATATTATCAAACTGGATCGATCAATCGTCATCGACATTGACGGTACTGAGCGCGGTGAAGTTTTGGTTAAAACGATGATCGATATGGGGCATGCATTCAATATGATCGTTGTAGCGGAAGGCGTCGAAACCAATAGGCAAATTGAAACCCTTCAAAACATAGCTTGCGATGTGGTGCAAGGGTTCTTGTTTAGCGTCCCGCTGGATAAAGCGGACATGGACAAAGTATTGCGCGGGAACAAGTTTGCCACGCTAATACCCAAGGTCACAACTATTCCAGCGTAAAGACCTGCCGCCAATCGGCATATCCTGCGAAGATTTTGGGTGGAATTCCTCCGCTTGCTGTGTCGCATGTATTCCTCGAATTCACGCCAAATTCCACAGCGGCACCACCACGAACCACAGAATAAAATTCAACGCGGCTATCATCAAGGAGTCGATACGGCCCGAGTTCGTTTGTGATCGCTGTTTGGCCAGCAAACTCAAGAGCCAGCCGGCGTGCACAAGAATGAAGGGCGTAATCCAGTCGTACGCGTCCTGCGCCCACGCGCCCCAATCTGCCATCATACCCAAGACAGTCGCGATGACCACGCTCGCCATCGCCAGCTCGATCGCGCGCGGTGGGCCTAGGCGAACTACCAATGTTCGTTTGCCGACACTCTGGTCAGCCTCGCGGTCTGGAATGCCCGATAGAATAATCGCCGGTACGATCGCGAAGAATAGTGGCAAACCGGCGACGATGGGAAAGGTGGACAGTAAGCTGCCACCGTTAAAAACGAATCCTGCCGCGATAACTAGCACGCTGTGGGTGAAGCCGACGTTCACTTCACCCCATCCACGATACGCTAATTTTAATGGTGGCGCTGTGTAACCGATACCTAACACCGCAGCGAGGGTCAGGATTAGTAATATCGCAAAGGCGTTACCAGCCGCTGTTGCCATCAAGGTCAATCCGCTTATGACGGCACTTACGCCAAGCACGCCCAGCCCAAGCTGAATTTCGCGTTGACTTAAGCGCTTATCGATTAACACACGCGAGCCGCCATTAAATGGCCCAGCATTGCGATTGCGCTGATCGGTGGCGAAGTCGCAATACTCGTTCACCAGCACCGTGATAAACTCGAGCAAGAAAACACAAAGATATCCGAGCCAATAGCGACCCCCAGACAACGACCCTGTGGCGAACGCGCCAATGGTGTACGCCATGAAAGTCATCGGATAAAACTGCAAGCGAATGGCGAGTATCCAAGCGCCGATTTTGCGCCTCAACCACCCGGATTCCGTCAATATTCCGCGCGGCAAACTGCGCCCCATTGCGCGCGCTTTCTGCACCCACTGCGCGCGCTGTTCAGGCGTTGAGTCATGGACCGTGCCAAAGCTGTTAATGCGCACCGGATCGATGCCGCAAAAATTGAGCGTGGCCCGCTTCAACATATTGTGACCCGGCTGCCCGTAAATCCAACGATAGACAAAACCCGGTGTGTCCATCGTCGTGATAGCTTGCGCAGATTTACCGGTCAGCAATTTGTTCCAACTACCATCGGCCCGCCATTCAAATGCGAAGCCGGGCATCAACATGCGATCCAAAAACCCCTTCAGCAACGCAGGCATCGTGCCCCACCAGGTGGGATAAACAAAAACTAAGTGATCTGCCCACTCAACGGCGCGCTTGGCTTGGGCCAAATCTGCCTCGAACAGTTGCTCCGGCATGTTCGCCAATTCAACATTGGGGTTGAAGTGCAATTCAGCCAGAATCAGTTCTTTGACATTCACTCCTGCAGCACGCGCACCTTCGGCATAAGCGGCGGCCAACGCACCGGAGAGACTTTGTTTTCTCGGATGCCCGAGAATGACTAATACATTCATATTGTTTCTCAGCAGATTTATCTGCACAGTAGGATACTGCACTTGGAATGTTTTTTGTAATGCGTAAACTTGCCAACGAGGGGCGGAAGAGTTTCGATGCACCTCAAAAGCAACGTCAGAATATGCCGCGCGCTATGGCCATAAATTCATCGATGGATGTTTGATTTTTTAAGGCGCTGTTGGTGCTCAGAGTGTAAATCTTTCTATCGGTTGCCCACGTCAACTCAGTGAGACCTTTGCCGCTTCGACTTTGTTTCACACTTAGAATGGCCGCGTATCCGTTTACACTCTGATTGATGGCTTCTTTGATGAACGCCATGCCGCCTTTAGAGGCGACATAGTCAACTTCATTTAGTCCAACCAATCCAAGTTTGGGCAGTGCAAAAATGCGGGTTAACCCCGTCCAGCCTTCTGCGGTATGGCCGCCATTGGCAGTTGCACCCAAAAGGACTGCTTGTGAAAGCGACGATGATCCTAAGTTGGCGGGACTTAGTTTTAACTTAGGCGCCACGTCGATCATGGGCTTCAACCTCTTGTGCTTGTCTTCCTTTGCCCGATCCAGATACGAAACTTCGTCTTCTGTTGCATCCACATATCCACGGGACTTCATCTGTATGAGCGCTAACTTTGCCTCATGTCTAAGCGCCTGAGGAACCGCCTGTTGGTCTAGGGGTACGATGGTTATGCCTGTCGAAACGGCGGGTTCTATCGCGCCGCCCGGTCCGGCGTAAGTTGTATTAAACGGTATGACAATAGCAAGGACATTAATCGCAATCGCTAGCGCGATTTTCTTGCTGAGGTTTTTTTTGTCGTACATGAGGACGGTCCTTGTTGTGAGCTTCCGATGCGCACCCTCGCTACGAGGCTAATGGAAAATCTGGGTTTAATATCAATAAGCTAATCATCAGGCTTCAGTCTTTCCTGCGTTTCGCGCGCGGATGCGCCTTGTCATACACATTAGCAAGATGTTGAAAATCGAGGTGCGTATAAATCTGGGTGGTGGAGATGTCGGCGTGGCCGAGAAGTTCTTGGACGGCGCGGAGGTCTCCGCTGGATTCTAAAAGATGGCTGGCGAATGAATGGCGGAGCATGTGGGGGTGAAGGTGGGTAGGGAGGCCTTGCTTGATGGCCCAGCCGCGTAGGCGTAGTTGGACTGCGCGGTGGCTTAGGCGGCCGCCGTTTTGACTTAAAAACAGGGCGTGTTGGGTATCTTTTAAATACGTCGGGCGTGCGGTGAGCCACTCTTGGATAGCAGATTGAGCGTAACGGCCAACGGGCAGGATGCGGGTTTTGTTACCTTTGCCGGTGACGCGGACGGTTTTGTCATTGAGGTCTATGTCTTCGACATTAAGATTGACGAGTTCGGCCAAGCGCAATCCCGACGAATAAAACAATTCCATAATGGCGCGGTCGCGTAGGGTCAGTGGATCGTTTTTAGTGATAGTGAGTAAGCTTTGTACCTGGTCGGCGTCTAAGGTGTGGGGCAATTTCCGTGGCGTTTTGGGCGCACGGATGCCGTTGACCGGATTATGTATTGCCTCTTTTTCGCGCAGCAAAAAATTGTAAAACGAGCGCACTGCAGACAGCCTGCGTTGTAGGCTGCGTGCACTTAAACCTTGGCGGTGTTGAGTGCTGGCGAATTGGCGGAGGTGATGGACTGTTAAGTCGCGCCACGCGGTGATGTCCGGCAAAGTGCTGCAATAGGACGCGAAGCGCAACAAGTCGCGCTGATAGTTGCTTAGCGTATGTTCTGAGTAGCGACGTTCTGTTTTTAGAAACAGCGCAAAACGCTCAATCCATACCGCTTGATCATCGCTCAATCGGCGAATCCTTCAGGATTGTTACGTTATGTCGCGGCAGCAATATAGGGCCTTATTACCGTCGCAATAACCTTAGCGATATGCGTCAAAAACAAGGTGTCCATAGTGGGCTTGAAGCGATGAGGATTTTCGCTGCCGATTGCGACAACGCCAAAAGCCTGCGACAGTCCGGTGCGGGCGTCGCCAAGTGGCAGTATCGCCGCTGAACCGATGTTCGTGCTGCCGAAAAGATAGCTGAGTTGCTCCGCTTTTAATTTTCCGCAGCAGGGTTTGCCTTTTGCCAAGATCGAATCAAACATTTTTCTATTCGCGACATTTGCTTCGATTAACTCAATCGGCGTGTCGCTAGGCAATAGTGGGCTCTCGACAAAAAAGCGTGTACAGACTGCGTCGGTGTTGAATTGATTGCGGAAAGTATTTTCGATGACAGTGACGATGGCTTTTAGCGAGTCGGCCTCCATGAGGGAAACGGTCAGGCGGTGAATATTATTATTCAGCTTGTCGTTGTCACGCGCGATTTGTATCAGCTCGCGTAAATGCTGCTTTAGCTTTTGATTTTGCTCGCGCAGCACCGTGACTTGGCGCTCGATTAGCGATATCGCCTGACCCGAACCATGCGTGATAACGAGCTCAGTTAACAAAGCGGGGTGGCGTTCGAAGAAGGTAGGATTTTTGCGCAAATGTGTGGCGATCTGCTTTTCTAGGCGCGAGTCGTCTAAAGCATCTTCTTGCGGTTGCATGGTCATAGCTTTATGGTCCCCTCAAATACGAAAGTGGCAGGTCCGGTCATCCATACGGGGTGGTCGTCTCCCTTCCAGCGAATTTGTAGATCACCGCCGGGAAGACTAACGGTAACGTCATTGTTGAGTAAATTTTGTGCATGCCCTACGGCGACTGCGGCGCACGCGCCTGTGCCACACGCGAGTGTTTCGCCGCTTCCGCGTTCGAAAACGCGAAGACGAATGCGGTCTTTAGTAACAATCTGCATAAAACCAATATTGGCGCGTTGCGGAAAGCGAGGATGGCGTTCAAGTAGGGGACCAAATAAGGATACGGGCGCTGTCGACACGTCATCGACAACCACTACGGCATGGGGATTGCCCATAGAGACCACGCCCACCGAGATGTTTTTTCCATCGACTTCCAGGTTGTAAGACGGTTGTCGCGCGTCAGCCGTAAAGGGCACATCGTGTGGCTCAAAACGCGGTGGCCCCATGTTCACTGTCACTTGATTGTCCGGCTTGATGGACAAATGAATAATTCCAGAAGTCATTTCTACTGCGATGTCTTTTTTATCGGTGAGTTTCTTCTCGAAAACAAAACGAGCAAAACACCGCGCACCGTTGCCGCAATGCGCTACTTCGCCGCCATCAGCGTTAAAAATACGGAAGCGAAAGTCAATCGTCGGGTCGGTGGATTTTTCCACTAATAAAATTTGATCGCAGCCGATACCAAAGTGCCGATCGGCGATGCGTTTAGCAATGTCGGGCGTTAGCCGCGCAGGTTGCGAAATCATGTCTATGACAACGAAATCGTTGCCTAATCCGTGCATCTTCGTGAAGTTAATCTGCATTAGTCGCAACCGTTAAGTAAGTTCCAAATATGTTGAAGCACGACAACGGCTCTAGAGTCGGTTTAATCTTGGAGCAACGGGATTCGGCAGTTTGACTGCCTGAAGTGGCGGCTCCGGCTGCAACGTGACATGCTCGATATCGAAACGATCGTGCAGTAGTTTTTTCAAACCCTCTAAAATCTCATTCCAATGCTCCATGTCGCGAATTACCACATGTGCGGATAAAACGATGTTACCAGAAGACAGCGTCCAGATATGTAAATCGTGCACCGTGCTGACGCCATTGGTCGCGGCCATGGCTTTGCCTACGGAATCAAGGTCGATGTGGTGCGGCACCCCTTCCATAATGACATGCAAACCTTGCCACAGTAGACGCAGCGCGGATACCAGCATTAGCACGCAAATCACTAGCGACAGAATGGGGTCGACAGGTGTCCAGTTGGTAAAGTAAATCACAATGCCTGCGATGAGGGCTGCCACAGACGCCAATAAATCGCCTATCACATGCAACATGGCACCGCGAACGTTGAAGGTGGCCTCGCCGCGGCTCAGCATCCATGCCACAACAGCGTTCACAATCAATCCCAGCAACGCCACGATGATTACTGCCTCGGCCGAAACGGGGGTGGGATTGAGTAAGCGTCCAATCGCCAGCGTGACAATACTGGCCACGACAGCGACCATAAGTAAACTGTTGGCCAGCGCAGCAATAATTTCAGCGCGTCCGAAGCCGTATGAATGGCGTGCGCTGGGGGGGCGACGCCCAATCCACAATGCGAG
>JANPPH010000294.1:0-20376 GCA_031428395.1 Gammaproteobacteria bacterium | reverse complement strand
ATTTTCCATTAGGCTCGTAGCGAGGGTGCGCAAGGTGCTGAAGATGGGCGAGAAAAGATGAAAAACAGTCGGAGGCGTAGTCACTCTACGGTGACAGACTGTTTTTCTTCTTTTCTCGCGCAGATTCAGTGCGTTGTGCAGACGCAGTAGAGTGCTAATGGAAAATCTGGGTTTAGTGCGCAAGTTCTCGCCAACTGGTTTGACCACAATTCACCGCCCCGTGGGGTAGTTCCGTTTTGTCAGGATTCTGTCGCCCTCTGTAGCCAATGTGTGAATTTCCCCAGACGCTTTGTGCAAAAAGTCCTCGCCAGTTCTCGTGACGGTGTGCTAGGTTCTGCAAGTTAGGGAATATATCTAGTATATAAGGTGTTTTCCTAGATAACATCACCCATGCTGAAGGAGGATCACAATGACATTCGTACGCAGATTTGGTGTCTTGACTGTCGGGTTAATACTGGTAGGCGCGTTAGCGTCCAACGCTGCCGTAGCGAACTCTCAGGACTATGCTAACTATGGAGGTTCCTGGGACTACAAGTATTATTTACCATACCAAGACGGGGGCTATGGGGATGGAAATTACGGCGGGAATGGAGACTATGGTTACGGAGGCGGATACGGATACGGATACGGAGGCTACAGCCAACCCATCTACCTGGATCAGGGTTGGACGGACGCGGAACGAAAACAGTTTTACTCTACGCCTCAGGGTTCCTACTTAATTCCCTATAACTGGTTCCTGGCGCTCGAACAACCATACAACACCAAACTTTTTAATAAACCCAAGCACATCTAGCGCATCGGTTACCTTCTCTATTACCAAGCCTACGAAGTGAGTAACCCCGACGGGCTGCCTATCGGTTTTGCTAAAGAGCCGCTGGCCAATGGTGAGGCCTGGCTGGGTTACACCTGCGCTGCATGCCACACCGGCGAGGTGCGCTTTAGAGGCAAGACGATCCGTGTTGACGGCGCACCGACGCTAGCCGACTTTACGCAATTCAACGGGCGCTTGGTTCTATCGCTACGAGAGACGCTGAATCGGCCACCGAAATTTGAACGCTTCGCCGATCGAGTGTTGACAGATCCAAGCTATACCGACACGGAAGCACTGCGTACCCAAGTCGCAGATCAGCTTAGCGTGATGGAACAGATTCTGCAGCGCAGCACACCGGACCTGCCGTTTGGCCATGGGCGTATTGATGCTCTTGGCATCATCATGAATGAAGTCTTTGTTCGCCATTTGCAGCAGCCAACCAATGTCAGGGTGCCGAATGCCCCGGTCAGTTATCCATATTTATGGGAAACGCCGCAGTTGGATTTTGTCGAATGGAATGGCTCGGTCAACAATCCGTATGGTCGAAATATGGGAGAGGTCTTAGGAACTTTCGGGCGGGTTGTTCTCACAGGTCCTATCGATCAAATAGGTACCACCACTGCCCGGGCGCGCGAACTTTTAGTGCTGGAGCGGCTCATTACGAAGTTAAAGTCACCTAAATGGCCTGAAGATCTGCTGGGTAAAATCGACACCAAAAGCGCCGCGCGCGGGCTACCGCTGTATAAGGCCAATTGCGAATCCTGTCATGCGTTACGCGACGCTAATGGGCAATATCCGATGACTCCCGCTGAGGAAAATTTTTTCGGCGTTCAATTTGTTGAAACGACCATGACGCCTCTTGCGGAAATTGGCACCGACCCACTCATGGCGGTAAATTTTATGACACGCACTGCCTTAACTGGCGCATTGGCGCCATTACTACCCGCACCCTTTACCGGCGCGACAATGTTGCCTGGGCCGGTATTGCTAAATGTTGCCGCCGGTTTGGCCGCAAGAACCAGTATCGCCGGGGCGCAACCGCCCTTTAGCGCAGCGGAAAGAGCGGAGTTGATCGGTTACCGTGTCAAAGCACCGGGGCTTCCACCGTATGCGCCGAAGAATTTGGCGGCCTACAAGGCAGGCCCGATTGCCGGAATTTGGGCGACCGCACCGTATCTACACAATGGTTCCGTGCCTAATTTATTTCAGTTGTTGCTGCCCTCGGCGGAGCGGGTGGCCAAGTTCGAGGTGGACAGTAGTTACACCTTCAACGCAAAAACGGTTGGTTATGTACCCGATCGGCAACGACGCGCGTTTCGATTCAACACCGCACTTCCCGGCAATTCAAATGCCGGCCACGACTACGGCACGGAACTTACAAATGGGCAGCGCTGGGATTTGCTTGAATTCTTAAAAACGTTATAACCCCTATAGCTGCCATGCAGTGATGTAAATAACCGGGACATTTTCGCTTTACCGGTAATCTAAGCGAAATGTCCTGGTTTTTCTGCAAGATTTTTTCATTGAGCATGGCCCCGCCTGCTTGACTTTTTACTCCTTCCGTCGTTGGTGTCTGCTGTTTTCGTTACTGTATAGGTTGCCGCAAGAGCAGAACCCATGCCACAGACCATGAACACCCCGCCAAATATGGCAGTCAAATATTTGCTACGATTGCGCATAATGCCTCTCCCTGTTGCTGTGTAGGTGGAATCCTTTGTTTCCTATTCGCGGACAGTCCGCCAAGATGGCGTAGTTCGTTTTAAAAATGTACTTCTTTCCGATGCCGAGCTTTGGTAGCAGGTTATCCCTGAATCGAATCAACGCCCACAGAAAAACTAAAATCACTACCATCGAGGCGCGTGAGAAGAAACTTCCGTACTGCCAATCCCTCACATCACATCGAAATTTTTTGTAAATCTACGTCAAGGGAAAACCGCCACGCGTTTTTTTTCTGGCGAAATTGGCGAGAGAGAAATATTCCGGTTACGCTCCCGCCTCTGCGCCAGACTAACAACACTACTTGCGTTGTTTTTAAAAAATTGAGATTAGGTGAGTAAGCAGGGCCGCGCAATAGTCCAAATGGGCTATGTATCGGCCGCACAGGATTGCTATTGCAGTCTTTTATCCCGCGATGTTTTCGGCGAAATGAAAGCCAGTGATTGTCATGCCTTCACGTTCGTAAAAACGATGCGCCTCTTTTCTTTGTATTCCGGAATCCAAATGCAATTGTAGGCAACCTTCTTTTGCAGCATATTCTTTAAGCCAGATAAGCAACTTGGCACCGTAACCCTTTGAGCGATGCGCAGCGAGGGTTATCAGATCGTCTACGTACAAGAAATTTCCCCAGGCCAGATTATCGCCCAGTCGAAACCCAGCAACAGCAACAACACCCGCTGATTCTGCCAAAAAGGCGAGTCGATAGCCTGCCTTCTCCTGACGCCGAACCCGCGGAACAAATTCATTCTCTACAAGGTGAGGCCGAAGCTCCCGCATGACGACATAACACGCAGCAATGTCAACGTCAGTCGTAGCAATACAGATATTCATGTGATGTCTACCGTATCACCCAACATTATAGCTCTGCTTCCTTCTGCAATCTTTTCAAAAACACGCGCATTTCCTTCGCTGCCTGCACATCGCCTTTTTTATCTGCCGCCTCAATGCCTGCAGTGTATGCGGCGACCGCTTCATCGAAATTGCGCAGATCAGCCAACGCGCGGCCATACAATTTCCATGCCGCCGAGTAAGTTGGATCCAGGTCTAGTGCCTTGCGTGCATGTAAAATTGCTTGGGCGAGGTTGCCTTGCTGCACATAGGCATTCGCAAGCCCAAAACGCAGCATCGCGTTGTCTTGCCCTTTTGCTAACAGCCGTTCGAGATTCACTATTGGATCCATCGTATTAATCTCCGTTTACCGGTTTAAGCCTTAATTGCCACAAGCAACGCTTCGTCACGAAATCCTCGAGTGATATCGCCGACTCGCCCCTCTTCTCGATAAACCAAGGTTTTTAGCGGCGCGAACATGGTGAGTAATTCTTGATCATTTAAGCGCCATTCCGGCTGCGCCGGCCCTGCATCCGTAACGCAGGTGTGAGTAAACGTCTGGTAGAACAACAGCCCTTGCGGCCGCAATGCATCAATTAACGCCGCGGTAAACGAACGTTCAAGGAAGTGGGCCACGATGATTACATCGAAACTATTAGGCTTCAATGCCTGGACTTCGATATGACCTGTTCGGCCAATGATGGGCAACTCTCGCTGCTTAGCGAAACTTGAAAGCTTCTCTATGGCTATCGGCGAAATGTCCCATGCGTGACACGTTAAGCCGCACTCTGCGAGCAACAGTGCGTTGCCTCCTAAACCGCAGGCAAGATCTAAGGCAACGCCTTGCGTGGGTAAAAGGTGTGTATTGGATTCCAACACCTTCGAGGGTTTGCTCGGTTCCGTTGCATCACGATAGCGCGCATCCCAACGAGCTTGTGTTTCATTATTCATCATGTAATTCCTGTTAGCGCTACAGACTAACGATTCCAAAACTCATGCGAAAATAATACCAACAAGGTAAATATTTCTAAACGCCCTAGCAACATAGCAAAGGTCAGCAGGGCTTTGCCGGTGGCGCTAACGGTTACAAACGTCACGGCGACCTCACCAAGGCCTGGGCCACTGAGATTCAGGCAAGCGGCAACCGCTGAAAAGGCCGTCACCGGACTTAAGCCTGTGCCCATCAATGCAAGCGTTAAAAGCACCGTGGTAATGATATACAGGAAAAAAAACCCCCAAATTGAATCTGCGACTTGGAACGAAATTGGCTTGCCATTCACTTTGACCGGAATGATGGCTTTGGGGTGTATAAGGCGTCTTATTTCGCGCAGCCCTTGTTTATATAGCACGATCAATCGAATAACTTTGATACCACCGGACGTTGAACCGCCGCATCCGCCGATAAACGCAAGCAAGATGATTAGCACCGGCACAAACAACGGCCAAGTAGAAAAATCCGCTGTTAGGAATCCAGTTGTCGTGATCATGGATACAACGTGAAAGGCGCTGTACCGAAACGCTTCTATCGGATTTTGATAGGTCCCCAAAGCAACCAACACGGCCGCAATACCGATCGACATTAGGAACACGATCCAAAAAAATGCGCGAGTTTCTTCATCTTTTAAAAAAATACGCAGGCTGCGGTGGCGCCACGCAAGAAAATGAATGCTGAAATTGAGCGCACCTAGAAGCATAAATACAATGGCAATGGTTTCGATGGCGGCACTTTGAAAATAGCCAAGGCTGGCGTCGTGAGTTGAAAATCCGCCGGTCGCCACCGTGGAAAAACTGTGGCAGATCGCATCAAACATGCTCATTCCTGCAGCCCAAAAGGCCAGAGCACATGCAACAGTTAGGATTAAATAGATCACCCAGAATGCGCGTGCCGTCTGCGCAATACGCGGCGTTAGTTTGGTGTCTTTTACGGGTCCTGGCGTTTCGGCTTGATAAAGCTGCATGCCACCTACGCCCAGCATAGGCAACACCGCCACTGCTAACACTACCACTCCCATTCCGCCGATGGCATGCAATTGTTGGCGGTGAAAGAGAATGGATTTTGGCAGATGATCTAGACCCACCAGAACCGTTGCGCCAGTGGTCGTAATCCCCGACATGGACTCAAATAATGCTTCAATGAAGGTCAAATGTGGACTAAACATGAAGGGAATGGCGCCAAGTAACGCAAGTACTGTCCAAAAAATAACGACGATTAAAAAACCATCACGGGTGCGTAATTCGCCGCGTTGGGATTTAGCGGGGTACCAGATTGCGACACCAATAAGAAAGGTGCCGAGCAAGGTCGTTGCAAAGCGTGTTGCTTCGCCATCTTGATAAAACAAGGAAACACCAAGCGGTGGCAGCATGCTCATGCTAAACACCATGGTAAACAATCCGAGAAGGCGTTGAATTTCTGCTCGCTGAACCAACGAATCTTTCCTATTTTTCTAAACCCATATTTTTCCATTAGCACTCTACTGCGGCCGCACAACGCACTGAATCTGCCCGAGAAAAGAAGAAAATCAGTCTGTCACCGTAGAGTGAAACGTCTCCGACTGTTTATCTTCTTTTCTCGCCCCTCTTCAGCACCTTGAGCACCCTCGCGACGAGATTAATGGAAAATCTGGGTTAAATGAATGTAACGCCCACCTGGAACAAGCGCTCGACTTCGAGAATGCGTTTCTTATCCACTAAAAATAAAATAACATGATCCCCGGATTCAATAACCGTGTCGTGGTGCACAATGATTACTTCTTGACCGCGAACAACGGCGCCAATCGTAGTCCCCGCTGGCAAGGGAATTTCTTCGATGGCGCGACCCACTACTTTAGACGTGCGTCTATCACCATGCGCAATGGCTTCTATTGCCTCCGCCGCACCACGACGCAAGGCATGCACCACGACAACATCGCCGCGCCGTACATGCGCCAGCAGACTGCCGATTGTTGCTTGTTGCGGGGAAATGGCAATATCTATCTCGCCGCTTTCCACCAAGTCGACATACGCCGCGCGGTTAATTAGCGCCATCACCTTACGGGCGCCTAAACGCTTAGCGAGCATCGCAGAAAGAATATTCGCCTCATCGTCATTCGTAACAGCGCAAAATACATCTGTATTCTCAATATTTTCTTCGAGGAGTAATTCTTCGTCGGCAACATCGCCCAGTAATACAATGGTGCGATCCAGCTCCTCGGCGATTAAACGGGTTCGTGCTGGGTTGTGATCAATTATTTTGACTTGATATTTATTCTCCAGCGCTTTCGCTAAGCGTTTACCAATATTACCCCCGCCAGCTAAAATCACACGCTTGAAAGGCTTATCCAGCCGTCGTAATTCACCCATCACTACGCGAATGTTCTTCTTTGCTGCGATCAAAAATACTTCATCATCCACTTCGATGACCGTATTGCCTTCCGGCGTAATGGGTTTGCCTCGGCGAAAAATCGCGGCGACACGAGTTTCGATACCCGGCATATGCTCTTTGAGCGCGCGCAACTCATGGCCTACTAAGGGACCACCATAGTAGGCGCGCACTGCGACCAAGCGCACTTTGCCACCAGCAAAGTCGAGGACCTGCAACGCACCAGGATGTTCAATTAAGCGCTGGACATAGTCAGTAATAACTTGCTCGGGGCTAATCAATACATCAATCGGTAAAGCATCAGCAGAAAACAGCTGCGGATAAGACAAATATTCGCTACCGCGTACGCGAGCAATTTTAGTGGGCGTGTGAAACAGCGTGTAGGCGACTTGACAGGCGATCATATTGGTCTCGTCACTATTGGTAACAGCGAGGATCATGTCCGCATCTTCCGCCCCCGCTTGCCTCAGCACCTCGGGATGCGACGCGTGGCCAATGACCGTGCGTAAATCGAGCCGACTTTGGAGGGCGTGTAATTTATCAGCGTCGGTATCCACGACTGTAATGTCGTTGGCTTCACTAGCGAGGTTGGCCGCGACCGAACAACCTACCTGGCCTGCTCCAAGAATTATTATTTTCATAAGCCTGTGTGCAAAAGAGCGATCTTACCACTGTTTGACAATCCCAACCTTTAGGAACCAAAGACGTTTTATGGCGACGACGCAATCCAGCTTGGGTCAAAATTCGTGGCCGTCAACGCTGTCTACACGTCTTCCATAATCCCTATACAGACTGCAGACCTCTACACAGTATAGGGACTATCCAGGTATCGTGCTCGCCTTCAAGCTTCTAAGTCCTCGGCGGCCCACTTAAGTCTTGTCTTCCTTCAGTTGAATTCCTAAGGCTCGAAGTTTGCGATAAAGATGCGTACGTTCCATTCCGGCCGCGCGGGCGACATGGGTTACGCTACCGCCTGAAATATGCAATTGATGTTCTAGATAGGCCTTTTCAAATTGATCACGCGCTTCGCGTAACGGCAAATTGAAATCGATAGGTAGTTTCGTCTGCTCCTTAACCGCCGGACGATCCCCTAATGCCACCTCAACCTCCTCAACACCGATTTCCGCATCGTCACCCAAGATAAGTAGCCGTTGCACGACATTTTTCAGTTCGCGAATATTGCCCGGCCATGGATAATTTCGCAGCCTATTTTGCGCGGCTACAGCAAAAGATCGATACGGCAATGCATCTTGGGCGGCAAACTCGCTAACGAAATGTTGCAACAGCTCGGGGATATCCTCGTAATGTTCGCGCAAAGGTGGAATACGCAAAGGCACAACATTAAGCTGATAGTACAAGTCCTGCCTAAAGCGTCGGTCAAGGATATCTTGACTAAGGTTCCGCGCAGTCGCTGCAACCACCCGCACATTGAGCTGTACCGGATCTGCGCCATTCACGCGTAAAAAATTACGGCTTTGCAATACCCCTAAAAGCTTCGATTGAATTTCGGGCTGCATATCGCCGACTTGGTCGAGAAAGAGCGTACCGTCATTAGCCTGCTCTAAGCGACCATAGTGGATATTGCCGCTCTCCTCGCTGCCAAACAGCTCTATCGCTGAGCTTGCTGGGGTCATCGACGCCATATTTACTTCGACGAAAGGACCTTTACTGCGACCACTTGAAACATGCAAGTAGCGAGCAATTAACTTCTTTCCCGACCCTGGCTCACCACTTAACAACACCCATGCGTCTGACTGCGAGATCCGTTTAACCTGCTCACGCAGACGCTGCATCACCGCGCTTTTGCCTAACGGTTCCACTAGACGTGGCACCTTTTTGCGCAAGCCAATATTTTCTTTGCGCAATCTGTCGGCGTCCAGCGCACGCTGCACCGTTAGTAACAGCTTTGCCAACGACAAAGGCTTCTCAAGGAAGTCATACGCACCCAAGCGCGTAGCTTCAACGGCAGTCTCCACAGTGCCGTGACCTGAAATCATGATAACGGGCGCATCCATCCCGCCTTCGCCCCATTCCTTAAGCAAGGTAATGCCGTCGACGTCGGGCATCCAAATATCGAGCAATACCACATCAGGGCGACGAGTTTGACGCGCCTTGCGTGCAGCCTCGCCATTCTCGGCAACGCTAACCTCGTAACCTTCGTCCTCGAGGATTTCCTTTACTAAAACACGAATATCTTTCTCGTCATCGACGACGAGAATATGGGCGGCACTCATGGTCTCCACCTCTGCAACACTTCCGTTAGCGCAATCGACGTGAGCGCCTAAAAAACGACGCTGGCCAGACCACCTTCAATATATACATTTTCGTTAGATATTTTACAGCCGTTTAAGCAACGCGTCTTGCATTGCAAGCGACACCTCACTTTTAAGCTCAGGGCGTCCAGGGACTATTACCTCACCCTCAAGCGGCAAGCGAATCACTATGCTCGCGCCCCCTTCAGGGCGATTTTCCGCCCATAAAACACCACCGTGTTCCTCAACAATTTTTTTTACGATAGCTAAACCCAAACCTGTCCCTTTTGGTTTTGTCGTGACATAGGGTTCAAAAAGTTTCCCGATTAGCTCAGGCGGAAATCCTGGCCCGTAGTCGTCTAGACGCAGTTCCGCAATAGTGAAGCCCGGCTGCTCTAGACGCCGAGTAATGATTTTCACGCGACCGTCTTTGTTATCCACCGCCTCGATGGCATTTTTAATGAGATTGTGCAGCAATTGGTGCATGCGTCCGAAATCGGCGGCGACGGGCGGCAGAGCTACATCGAAATCTGTTTCAAAACGGACCCGCGCGTCATTGCCTCCGTACAAATCTAAAACCTCGTTAATTAGCTTATGTATATCCAAAGGCTGAAGTTTTAATTTGGGCACTCGGGCGTATTCAGAGAACGCCTTAACCATCTCTTTCAACACTTCGACTTGCTGCACAATGGTATGCGTAGAACGATCCAGCAGCTCCGCATCCTTACTATCCATTGTCTTAAGGTACTTGTGTCGCAAACGTTCGGCCGAAAGCTGGATGGGCGTGAGTGGATTCTTGATTTCATGGGCGAGACGCCGTGCAACTTCGCCCCACGCCGCGTCGCGCTGCACTTGAATGAGCGCTGTAATATCATCAAACACAATGACGTGCCCCGCCTCTCCCAAAAGAGATGCGCCACGGCACATTAGCACTTGGCGTCCGCTCGGCCCAAGCAAAATCACTTCCTCGCGCCATTCCTGATTCTGCGCAAGATGCGGCAAGATCACTTCGACAAAATGCGCAAGATGAGCATGCTGCTGACTGATGCTTTGGAGTGAGCAATGCAGCATGGAGGTTAAATCTATGCCTAACACATGACTCGCCGCCGCGTTCACAGTGCGCAACCTTTGTTCGTTATCCAGCGCCAATACACCCGAAGAGAGTCTGCCCAGCACCGCTTCTAGGTATGCGCGCTGTTCCTCGGCACTCTGCTGGCTACGGTCGGCCTCGTCTCGAGCACGCGCAATCTTGCTGCTCATGTCATTAAATGATTGCACTAAGAAACCAAATTCATCATTGCTAGGCAAGGGTAACTGACGGCCGTAATCACCTTCCGACACTTGACGCGTACCGATGGCCAATAAACGAATGGGTGCAACTAGACGTCGAGCCGCATAAAACGCAGCCCATACTGCAGTAAGAAGGCTAAGGAGCAATACTAGCGACAGCGTGACAATGTAGCTAAATTTTAAAGGTCCGCGCAGATAAGAAAGTTTCTCGTAGTGTTCATAAGCGGATTGCACGCCATCGGTTAAGGTACCTAAACGCTCGGCAACGGGAAATAAAGACTGCAAGATCTGCGGCTGGCTAGCACTGACACTTGGAATCTCAATTAAAACCCGCACATGCAATTTGTCATGAATATTATCCAAGCCAACAAAATCGCCCTTGCCGCGCAATTGCGTTAACACTGCTTTATGCGGGCGATTTGGCACTATAGCGACGGGATCGCTACTACTAAAACTAATAATGCGCCCGTCAGGAGCAAACATTGTCAGCTCCGCCGCTAAACTGCGATATCGCAACTCATCTAACGCGAGCGTTAATTCGTTTTCTGGCACTTCCGAAAGCTCTGTTGCGATACGACGGGTGAGCTTAAGCTGTTCACGCATACGATCATCAAGCAGCGCGCGACTCAACTCTAGAGCGTCACCCAACGCCTCCTCTACGCGCACATCAAACCAACTATCAATGCCGCGACGCAAGAACTCTAAAGAGAAGTAGTAAACGATCGAAACGGGCGTCACGGCGAGAATGACAAACATCACTACCAAACGTACGGTAAGGCGACTTCCGGTCGCATAGCTACGATACTGCCGCGCCAAATGAAAAAGATTAGTACCAATCAACCCAACAAGAATAATGAGCTCGCCGATGCTGACCAGCAATAGGGTTGAATAGAGCCGGCCAAATTCCTCCGAATTTTCAGTGACGCGGCTCATAAAATAGAGCGACACCAACAACAGCGCCGACAGAATAATAACTGGCGCCGAGCGAGAATCGAAGCGCTTTAAGGTCTCAAACGCCATATATACCAATCACTTGAAAGCCACCAGCCAGGCGTGACATATGCGAGAAGGCGCAACGGCGCCGGGAGCATGTCGATGTCTAAATTTGCGCGTAAGCGCACATGATGATCCCCGTCACCATTAACCAGTTGCTTATCGATTAACGGCAGATCGACAACAGTGCCGATCAGATCCAGAGCCGCCTGAAGCGAGGGAACACTACTTTGCACGCCGCTATTAATATAGGTGACGAGGTACTGCTGAGTCAGCGCATGAAATTGCAACTGATAACGCTGCTGCAACGTAGCGATTTTATAGCTCAGCCAATAACGCCGGTCACGCCATACTTCGATGTCCAAGGAAATTGTGATCGGCACGCCCTTGCGGAGTGCTTCTAAGGGCTGCGTACTGAGGTGATAGTCAACCAGCGCATCGAGAAGATAAACATTATTCGATAAAGTCGTGTCTGCGGAACGAACGGTGAAACCCGCCTCAGCCGCCAAGACATGGGGTAGGGTCGCCAACATTAGGACAGCCGTCAACCAGCTCGCCAAGCAATGGGCGCGCACACAAAAAACAACACTGAGAATCCGGCGCAGCATCAGCCCCACTTTTCAATACGTGCAAAATAGAAGCCATCCATTTGGTCTTCTCCCGGCAATATCTGCCGTCCAACCTGTAATGCGTGTCCCCAAGGCGCCTCGACAGGCACCTCGCGTGCATCGGCATGCGAAGCAAGAAACTGTAACATTTGCGCAACATTCTCTGGTTTTAAAACGGAGCAAGTTGAATACATGAGCATACCCCCACGCCGCAACAAGGGCCATAAGGCCGATAGCAGACGCGCCTGCTCCAGCGCTAAAGCAGGAATGTCATCGGAGCGACGTAAGCTTTTGATATCCGGATGCCGACGTATCACGCCCGTTGCCGAACAGGGCACATCTAATAAAATACGATCGAATGGCGCGCCGGAAAACCAACTTTGGGTGTCTGCGACATCAGCAGCTTGCAGCGTCGCACTTAATCCTAGTCGGCTCAAATTACTTTCTACGCGCTGCAAGCGCAGCGGGTTTTTGTCAATCGCCACGACATCCAAAAGACCTGGTTGCATCTCCAGCATATGCGATGTTTTTCCGCCGGGCGCAGCACACGCATCCAAGATCCGCTGTCCAGGCGCAAGATTCAGCAATGGCGCAACCAATTGCCCCGCCGCATCTTGCACAGACACCAGTCCATCATTAAAGCCCGGCAAGCGCATCACATCTATCGGCGCTTGTAACGTAATGCCAGCATCAGTGTACGCCGCCAAGTGCGCCCTTATGCCTGCGGCAGCCAAAAGATCCAGATAGCCAGCGGGACTGATCTTACGTACATTGACGCGCAACGTCATCGGCGCACGCTGGTTGTTTGCCATCGCGATAGCACGCCAATGCAAAGGCCAGTCCTGGGCAAAGGATTGTAACAGCCACGCCGGATGAGACAACGCCGCGACATCGTCACTGTCGGCCTTGGCCAGCAATGGCTCTTTCTGACGCAAATAGCCTCGCATCACCGCATTGATCAATCCTTTAGACCAAACCTTTGCTTTGCCCATCAAGCCCGCCGCGTTGACCGTTTCGCTAACCGTCGCATGTTCAGGAATATCAAGGTAGGTCAATTGATAGAGGCCAACTAAGAGCAAAATTGCCACGTCAGTATCGCGCTCGCGTAGAGGCTTGGCCAGCAACGGCGTTAACACCGCCAGCAACCGCCAACGCCAACGCAAAACGCCATAACAAAGCTCCTGCAATAGCGGACGATCTTGCAAACCGACCTGTTCAAGCTGCTCGGGCAGAGCTGTGTCTAATGATCGCCCTTTGACGATAACTTGTTCCAATGCTTTAACAGCGGCGAGCCGGACATTCATCCGTGGCTATCTCCGGCAGACAAAAACGGCTTATCCGGGGCACGTAATATGGAGCCTACCGTAACCCGCTGCGCATTGAGAAAATCCGCGACTGCAAGGCGCCGCCCACCGGGGCTTTGTAGTGCCAGCAAACGCAAAACGCCCTTGCCGGTCACCACATCTAAACCCTCTTTCGTCGCTGCAATCACGGTGCCAGGTATTGTTTTATTGTCGCCCTTGCCAGGCAAGGCTGCTACCTGCCAGATATGTAAGGGCAACTCATTCCATAGCGTTCGCGCTACTGGCCAGGGATTAAACGCACGCACTGTTTGCTCCAATTGCAAGGCCGGAAGTTGCCAGTCCAACCAAGACTCCGCTTTGTCTAACTTGGCAGCGTAATTTGCATAACGTCCGTCTTGCTCAACAGGCGTTAATGCGTTGGCGTTAAGCGCCGCCAACACCTGCAACAACGCGACGCTCCCCAGCGCGGCTAAACGGTCATGCAACGTCTGCGCGGTGTCATTCGGTTCAATCGGGCACGCACTGCGCAATAACATTGGCCCCGTGTCCAAACCCTTATCCATTTGCATGATGGTAATCCCCGTCTCGCGATCACCCGCTTGGATAGCTCTCTGTATGGGCGCCGCGCCGCGCCAGCGTGGTAATAAAGAGGCATGAATATTAAAGCAACCGTAACGCGGCACAGCCAGTATCGCCACAGGTAAAATTAAACCATAGGCAACAACTACCATCACGTCAGGCCTGAAGCTCGCTAACTGTTCGATCTCGGCGGGAGGACGCAGACTGATGGGTTGGATGACGGGTAGACCGGCCTCCGCGGCACGCTGCTTAATCGGACTGGCCGCAAGTTTGCGACCACGTCCAGCGGGCCTATCCGGCTGAGTGTAAACGGCCACAACCTTATGTTTAGACGCCAACAGCGCATCCAATGGCGGCAATGCAAAATCCGGCGTTCCGGCGAACACGATTCTAAGAGCCGATTGTGACGTAACTCCTCCTTTTGCCGCCAAAAAACCAACCATTAGCGTCCCTCAAGCAACGGGGGAGACGTTGTCGTCCCCATGTAGGCATGCGTAAAATGGAGGGGATTTTTAATCAGACAACACACAAAATAGCCAGACCCACATAACCTTTTGATTATACGGGACTATCTTTCGTGTTTCCAGCGTTTCGCCGAATTGGCATTAAATAATTTTCAAAGTGTTTGACGACGCTGCTTCTCAAGCTTTTTGCGGATCCGCTGGCGCTTAATTTCAGAAAGATAGTCGACGAACAATTTGCCCTCCAAGTGATCTATTTCATGCTGAATGCAAATCGCCAGCAAACCATCCGTTTCTAACTCCCAAGGCTCGCCGTTGCGATCTAAGCCCCTGGCTTTGATCCAATTATTGCGCTCGACCTCTTCGTATACCCCTGGCACCGATAGGCAGCCTTCCTCCATAATTTCCTCACCATCGCGGGCCACAATCTCGGGGTTGATTAAGCAAATGGGCGAAGATCTATCCTCCGAAATATCAATCACAATCACCCGCTTTAGTACATTTACCTGTATCGCGGCCAGGCCAATCCCTGGAGCCTCATACATAGTCTCCAACATATCGTCGATTAAAGTACGCACCACGCCATCCACCTTCGTTACGGGCAATGCCTTATTGCGTAAGCGTGGGTCGGGAAAATGCAATATTGAAAGAATAGCCATGTGATTTACATCAAGTTATCGATTAGTTGGGCGATATATGCTTTTGACGTTATGATAATACCGGATTTCCAATGCTCTATGCCACTGAAGGCCATCGTTCGCACAAGGGATTGCGGCTAAGCTCGCAAAAATCATTGTAAAGAGGCAGACATGTCGATAAGAACTATCATTTCAGGGCTGCTACTCATGGTGGCCGCAATTACCGCAGGCCCAAGCTCCGCAGACACCTTAGCCTTAAACCCTGATGCACCACAACGCTATGTGGTCGTAAAAGGGGACACCTTGTGGGACATATCCGCGCGATTTCTGCGTGACCCGTGGCTTTGGCCTGAAATTTGGTACGTCAACCCTGAAATCAGCAATCCGCACTTAATTTATCCAGGCGATATCGTCCTTCTCACCTATGATAAAGACGGCAAACCGGTGCTAAAAGTTCAGCGCGGGGGGACCTCTAACGACATCAAGCTTTCGCCCGAAGTCCGCGCAACTCCGCTACATTCGGCCATCCCAACCATTCCCTTGGATTCGATTCGTCAGTTTTTAAACCGCCCACGAGTCGTAACCAAAGAAGAATTCGACAAGGCGCCTTATATCGTCGCCTTTCAAGACCGGCATCTCATTGCAGCCGAAGCGAACAAGGCTTACGTGCGCGGCGCTGAAGCCCTAAGTGTCGGCAGAGCCTACGGCGTTTACCGCCTCGGAGATGCTTACCGCAATCCTGGCGCCAAAGAAGGCGACATATTGGGCTACGAAATGACCCAAGTCGCAGATGGACGCCTCGATAAGCTCGGCGACCCCGCCTCATTAATGTTAACGCATTCGTATCGTGAGACTTTATTAGGCGATAGGCTGTTTGAAATGGACACGCATGAGTTTGACCAAAACTTCATGCCCCACGCCCCTGCTAACCCAGTGAGCGGCAAAATCATTTCCGTCGTTGATGGTGTTTCACGCATCGGGCAATACCAAGTCGTCGTACTAAATTTGGGCACAAACCAAGGCATGGAAGCGGGTCACGTGTTGAGCATCCATCAGGCAGGCGAAACAATAACTGACCCCATCCGACCGAAAAAACGCAACGAACAAGTAACCTTGCCTGACGAATACGCCGGCCTACTCATGGTGTTCCGCGCCTTTGAGAAAGTTAGCTACGCCTTGATTATGGAAGCGGAGCGCGACATCAAGATTTTTGACTCGGTGACTCAACCCTAATCGCCCTCTCAACCGTGTAGGCCCCGGCTTACACGGTTTGTCGGCAAGATAACACGGCGGATAGGGCTAGACACCATAGGCCAAGCCTCCGAATTGCGGCACCCTGGTTGTTTTGGGTAACGCAACCATGACTTATCTTGCCAATTGGCTAGCGCTCAACCGGGCGCCGGGACTTGGGCCAGCCACACTCCGAACACTTCTAAACCATTTCGGCACACCCTCCAATATCTTTGCCGCCAGCAATCAAGACCTGGCCTCGCTCAAGATCTTATCGAAAGCTAGCCTAGATTATTTGAGGCGCCCAGACTGGCATGGCGTAGAGAGAGATCTGGTGTGGCTCAATCAGCCCAACCATCATCTCGTCACCTGGCAAGATGATACCTACCCCGCTCTCTTGCGCGAAATACCCGATAGCCCTCCGGTGCTCTTCATCCGCGGCAATACCAGCGTCTTGTCTGCCCCGCAACTTGCGATGGTCGGAAGCCGCCGCCCTACCGCAAGCGGAAAAGACATCGCCTATGAATTCGCCATAGACTTTTGTCAGCGCGGCATCGCCATCACCAGCGGTTTAGCGCTGGGCATAGATGCCGCAAGTCACCGCGGCGCCTTAGCCGCTGAGGGCATAACCATTGCGGTAACAGGCAGTGGCCCCGACTGCGTGTACCCTGCGGAACACCAGCGCCTAGCGGCCACCATCGCTGAGCGCGGGGCAATCGTGACTGAATTCCCACCCGGCACACCACCCCTCCCTGCGCATTTTCCTCGCCGCAATCGCATTATCAGCGGCCTAAGCTTAGGCACGCTCGTCATCGAAGCGGCACTCAAAAGCGGCTCTCTAATCACTGCACGCCTAGCCGCAGAACAAGGACGTGAAGTGTTTGCCATCCCTGGATCCATTCGCAATCTCGCAGCCCAAGGATGCCACTCGTTAATAAAACAAGGTGCAAAATTGGTGGAAAATGCCGATGATGTAATAGAGGAGATCGTTTCGTTAGCTCAATGGATCAACAATCCTCACCCCTTGAGACAAAAAAAGGATGCAACCAATGTCGAACTGGACGGTCTTTATGCAAGGGTGTATGAACAGATGGGGTACGAACCAACGTCGATGGACACATTAATTGAGAGGACTGAATTGACGGCGGAAGAGGTTTCCGCCATTCTGTTGGTACTGGAATTGCATGGCCACATAGCATCGGCGTCCATAGGATGTTATGTCCGACGGACGTGAGAGGCACCGATATGAAAGAAAATGTCCTTGATATTCTGATGTACTTGTTCGAAAACTATATGGACAGCGACATGGAATTCCATCCCGACCAGGAATCATTAAAGGTAGAGCTGTCTGAAGCTGGTTTCCCCAACGGAGAAATTGACAAAGCGTTTGCGTGGCTAGAAGGCCTTGCTTCGTTGCGCGAAAATAACACGCAGACGTCATTCACAGCCAACCGTTCTATCCGTGTTTTTTGTGAACCGGAAATCAAGAAACTAGACATGGAATGCCGTGGCTTTCTGTTGTTTTTAGAGCAAATCGGCGTGCTAGATCCCGCCACACGCGAATTGGTGATTGACCGCGTTATGGCCTTGGAAACTGATGACATCGACTTAGCACAAATTAAATGGGTGGTGCTTATGGTGTTATTCAACCAACCAGGCCAAGAAGCTGCATTTGCCTGGATGGAAGACCTTGTATTTGACGGCATGGGACACCATCTGCATTAGTCAATAGCAAAAACTTCAGCTATACGTATAAACACTGAGGCGAACCCGCTCTAGCGGGCTCGCCTTTTATTAATGACCAACATTAGCACTCGTAAACTTGGAAATTCATGGGTAAAAACTTAATCATCGTAGAATCGCCAGCGAAAGCGAAGACGATTAAAAAGTACCTCGGCAAAGACTTTGAAGTTCTAGCCTCTTATGGTCACGTGCGCGATTTATTGCCGAAAGAAGGCGCGGTAGACACCGAGCACGATTTCGCCATGAAGTACCAAGTGATCGAGAAAAATCAAAAACATGTAGATGCTATTGCTAAAGCCATTGCCAAAGCCACCACACTTTACCTTGCGACTGACCCTGACCGCGAAGGTGAAGCGATCTCCTGGCACATCTACGAACTGCTAAAGGAAAAAAATCTACTCAAAGACAAACCCGTATTTCGCGTGGTATTCCACGAAATCACCAAACGCGCGATTATCGACGCGGTCGAAAACCCGCGTACTTTGTCGATGGAACTCATCAATGCCCAACAAGCGCGACGAGCTCTCGACTACTTAGTTGGCTTTAATCTTTCGCCGCTATTGTGGAAAAAAATCCGCCGCGGCCTGTCGGCGGGCCGCGTACAAAGCCCCGCCTTGCGCATGATTTGTGAACGAGAAAACGAGATCGAGAAATTCGTTTCTCAGGAATATTGGACCATCGAAGCCGATGCCAGCGCACAGGGTCAAGAGTTCGCGGCCAAACTAAATTATTTACAGGGCAAAAAGCTCGAACAATTTACTATCACGACATCCGAACAAGCCCATCAAGCCGAAGAATTGCTACGCAACGCGGCTAAAAATATACTGACTGTCGCCGAAGTCGAGAAGAAACGCCGCAAGCGCAATCCAGCCGCGCCGTTCACAACATCAACACTCCAACAAGAGTCTTCGCGCAAACTTGGCTTTACCGCACAACGCACGATGCGTACCGCGCAACAGTTATATGAAGGTATCGATACAGGCGGCGGCGCAGTGGGTTTAATCACCTACATGCGTACTGACTCAGTCACTCTTGGTCAAGAAGCATTACTCGAAATCCGCCAGGCCATCGCCGATCGTTTCGGCGCTGACAAAGTGCCGGACGAGCCTCGCCAGTACAAAACCAAGGCAAAGAACGCCCAAGAAGCACATGAGGCGGTCAGACCCACCTCTGCGTCGAATGACCCTGCATCAGTGAAAGAATATCTCAGCGCCGATCAATTCAAGCTATATGAGTTGATCTGGAAGCGCACCATGGCGTCACAAATGACGCACGCGACCATTGACACAGTTGCCGTAGATTTGTATGCAGGCAGCGCCGAAAACGTATTTCGCGCCAACGGATCAACCGTTGTTGATCCGGGCTTCATGGCAGTTTACCAAGAAAGCATGGACGATACTCAGATCGAGGACGAGAACCGTTTGTTACCACCCATGGCCAAAGGTGACACGATTCAACTGCAAAAAATCCGTCCCGAACAACATTTCACCGAACCGCCTCCCCGCTATACAGAAGCGAGCCTGGTCAAAACGCTCGAAGAGCATGGCATCGGCCGTCCTTCCACCTATGCAACGATTATTTCCACTCTGCAGCAGCGCGAATATGCAGAGATGGACAAGAAACGCTTCAAACCCACGGATGTTGGGCGAGTCGTCAATAAATTTTTAACTGAATATTTCTCGCAATACGTGGACTATGACTTCACCGCCCGCCTAGAAGACGATTTAGATGCTATCTCGCGCGGCGAACAAGAATGGATTCCCTTATTAAGTAATTTCTGGACACCGTTCAAAAAGCAAATTGATGACACAGAAGAAAACGTCGATCGCAAACAAGTTACACAAGAAGCGCTAGATGAAGAATGTCCAAAATGCGCCAAACCGTTAGCCATACGACTTGGGCGCCGCGGACGCTTTATCGGCTGCTCCGGCTATCCCGAATGCGACTACACTCGCAATGTCACGGGGGACAAAGAGCCCGAGCAAACAGAAACCATAGAAGGCCGCGTCTGCCCCGAATGCTCATCGCCCCTCATCGTCCGCCAAGGGCGCTATGGCAAATTCATTGGATGCAGCAATTATCCCACCTGCAAACACATCGAACCGCTAGAAAAACCCGCCGATACCGGCGTCGAATGCCCAACGTGCAATAAAGGCACCATGCTTAAGCGTAAATCTCGCTATGGCAAAATTTTCTATTCCTGCTCTGGCTACCCAGAATGCAAATACGCAGTTTGGAACGAACCCATCGCAGAGCCATGCCCCAAGTGCCAGTGGCCAATACTAACCCTAAAAACCACCAAGCGACGCGGCGCAGAAAAAGTATGCCCACAAAAAGAATGCGGCTACACAGAAAGCATTGCAGAAGAGTCCGACGAACAACTTAAAGCAAGCTAACGTCTAGAAGCATGCACCTATCATTCGAGAGGAATTTTAGCATGTCTTCGACACGGTAAAGCAACGCGCTAATAAGTAAGCGCTCACTTAACCCCACCTATCCCCCCTTTACGCCAACTGCCAATGTATCAAGCACGTTAATTTTATGAGGCATGGCACATGGCAAGCA
>JANPPH010000293.1:0-1809 GCA_031428395.1 Gammaproteobacteria bacterium | reverse complement strand
GGACACTTTCTGCAATTTGATCGTCTGGACATAGTGATCGAGGCTGTGAATGACGTGGTGGCAGCAGTGCATAAGCAATCGCATTAATTTCCGCGCTGCCTATAGTGCTAACTGACTAAACCAAATTTATGAGGGGCAATTGGTCGGGACAATCATTGGTTCAATCGGGCCACCTTGCGCAAATTTAGGTAGGGGTTGTAGGCAGTAGATAGCGCCTGTGGTGGTTACTACTTTAATCATGCCATTGGCTAAACGTGTCTCGCCAGGCACTTCGCGGCGGAAGGCGCGCGCTAACTGTGGTAATACCGGTCTTTCAAAAATAGTCATTGTTTCTTTCGATGGCGGTGGTGGCGCGCCACGGTCTTCGCTCGCTAGTTTTCTAGCCGACTCCAGAAGGGCGGCGATTGAAATTTTGTGCTGCGCCGATGTAGATGGAGTTATTTGCTCGGTTTCCACCGCATGCTGCGGAATCAGGTCTTTCGGTGTCGTTGTTACTTCTGCAACATGGCTGCGTTTGGCTGGCGACATAGAAGGAGTTTTTCGTGCGTCAGGTTTTTCCGCCTGGGGTTTAATAGCGCTTTCCGCAGACGCTTCGAGATGCACCTCCAATACTTGGGTCATCGGCAGTTGCGCTTTAGGTAAGGGACGCAGCAAACTGAAAAAAAACGCATGCAAAGCAAGCGACAGCAGGAAAAATAACGTGAAGCGACGCATAGAAATGCCCTTCGACACGCCCTTCAAATTGTTAGAAAGATTTTGCATCCGCTAAGTTTTACCCATGCCGCTTCAAAGCGGCCTGCTAAATTTGCGCTGGTTAAAGTGTTTGCTCATGGCGTTACCTGATCAAAATGCATTTTTGCAATACCCCCGCGCGTATCTAAACCAATCGAAAAAACGCTTTTAAAGAGTTGCCGGTTTGGCAGCCAAGTTTTTCCGTCGAGACTCGCCCAGTGTTTATAGACGTAGACCTCTTGGCGTGATTCTACAAATGTGCTGGCAGTGCCTGGCTGTGTAATCGCGGAACCGGACACTTCAATTTTAAAAGGAATGGGCTTGCCGGCAGGAATGTGGAGAATATATTCCTGGTCTGCCGGTGCGCTTTGGCCGAACTCGAGGGTGGGGAGGGCGGCTAAGTGCGCCGTTGATGGCGGTGTCAGGCTTGCACAAGCGGATAAAGCGACTGCGGTGAAGGCGTAAATGAGTGTGCGCATGAAATTTCCTTTTTGGTTGGATGCAAAAAATACAATGCTTGGTGTTATGTAGCCTTTAATAAAGCACTCGATGCTTCGCTCATGTCATTTCCGCTGAACGCCATGAGTTGCGATAGCTCCGCGACATAGGCCACGAGGGCCGCACGTCCGGTCGGCGTTAAACGAAAAGTTGTTTGCGGGCGTCCAGTGGTGACCGCCTCCTTTTGCGATTCCACATAATCGGCTTCGATAAGCTTGTTCAGATGCGCATCCAGATTGCCGTCGGTAGCACGCAACACACGTTTTAATTCAGAAAAAGTCGCTTCGCCTCGCCCGGAAAGAAATGCGGCAAGTTGCGTGCGTAGCGGTTGGTGTAATAAAGGGTCGAGTGTGGGCAGTGGCGTGCTCATTAGCGCGGTTCCTTGTGTTGAAAAACGGCACGCACACGAATCACGGGTTTGCCATTTTCTAATTGGGTCGTAATGTGATCTGTGCGCAATAAGAGGGCGCCGTCACTTACTTTGGCCCATTGCTTTTGATCAAAACGGAAACGTCCATCGGCTATCCCATCGCGCATAACCACTTCCAACGGCTGATTCAACGTAATCGGCAGCGCTGC
>JANPPH010000292.1:0-2908 GCA_031428395.1 Gammaproteobacteria bacterium | reverse complement strand
GCGATTCAACGCACGCACAGGTGAATTGCTTAATACCAAAAAGGAACACTGATGCGGCTGCTGTTGGTCGAAGATGACATCAATTTGAGTCGCCAGTTAAAAACAGATCTCGTGCATTTGGGGTTTGCGGTGGATGTTGCTTACAATGGCACCGACGCCGAACATCTCGGACTGCACGAACCTTACGACCTGGTCATTCTGGATTTAGGTTTGCCACTCAAATCTGGCCTCGATGTACTAAAAGCGTGGCGAGCGGCTAAAAATAAAGTGCCGGTTCTAGTATTAACTGCGCGGGATGCTTGGCATGAAAAAGTCGACGGTTTCAAAGCAGGTGCAGACGATTACTTAGGAAAACCCTTTCACACCGAAGAACTCGTAGCGCGAGTCAACGCGCTTATCCGCCGCAGCCACGCACAACCTAGTGGTATTACCGTAGCCGGGCTGATTTTAGACGAAGAACGCCAAACAGTGAGTACGGCAAGTGGCGAGACATTCTCTTTAACCGGCACCGAGTTTCGCCTATTACGTTATTTTATGCTCAATCCCGGCAAAATTATTTCCAAATCGCGCCTCGCTGAGCACGTCTATGAATACGATGACGATAAAGACAGCAACGTTATTGAAGTTTATATCAAACGTCTACGCCAAAAACTCGGCAAGTCACTCATCGACACGCGTCGCGGCCAAGGCTATGTCTTAAATAGCAACGACGACTCCTGACTACCTTCTCATGCCGTCAATACAAACTCGCCTACGTCTCGGACTTCTGATCACAATAATTACTCTGTTCGGATTACAGTGGGTAGTCGTTACGCTTTCTATACGTTACTTGACTGAAGGCTACATTGCCGCGCGCCTTGAAGATGATGCACAAACACTTCTCGCCGCGTTGAGCTTTAATAAAGACGGCATCCCCGTTTTAGACGCAGATACGACCCATTTTCTCTACAATCGCGTTTTTTCAGGCCGTTACTACCGCATCGAAAGCACACCAAACGTATTGCGTTCGCGCTCTCTTTGGGATTACGAATTGCGCCTGCCCAAACTGGTAGAGCCCCATCAACGCTTACATGTTGAAGGGCCCGAACAACAACCGTTGCTTGTTTTAACCAACAGTTACCAAAAACAAGGTCAGCATATCTCGATCGTCACCGCTGAAGACATTAGACCAGTACTCGCCGACATTCGAGTGTTTCAATGGCGCTATGCGCTTGTCACCCTCGCTGTAGTGGCGATTCTTATCCTATTTCAGTCCATCATCGTCAGGAGAAGTTTGCGTCCCATTGATGCGGCACGACAAGAACTGGCGCGCTTACAACAAGGTGTCCTCAGCCGCTTAAATGAACAGGCACCACGCGAAATATTACCGCTCATTCGCGAGATAAATCGACTGATTGAAGCAATGGAAAAGCGCTTACAACGATCACGCAACGCGCTTGGAAATCTCACCCATGCGCTTAAAACACCGCTCGCCGTTTTGATGCAACTCGCCGAGGCGAAAGAGATTCGCCAACATACCGAACTCCATCATGATTTCACTCAACAACTAAACGTTTTACTCAATCTCGTCGAGCGTGAACTCAAACGCGCACGCTTAGCGGGAAGATCCGACATCGGCAAACGCTTTGACATAGAGCGTGAGGTCCTACCCCTCATTAACATTATGCAAGCGATCTATCGTGAAAAGCGACTGACCATACATTGCACTATCCCGCCACAACTTAGCTTCCCTGCGGATCGCGAAGACATGTTGGAACTTTTCGGTAACTTGCTCGATAACGCTTGTAAGTGGTCCACAGGTGAAGTGCATGTGACCGTAGAAAATGTGCCAAATCTTGTATTTTATCTTGAGGACAATGGCCCAGGCTGTTCCGACGAGCAATTAACTAAGCTTACGGAGCGAGGTATGCGCATTGATGAAACCACAACAGGTTATGGCTTAGGATTAGCCATTGCCAAAGATATCGTTGACGACTACGGCGGCAAAATTGAATTCGGGCGCTCGGCAACCCTAGGAGGTTTTAAAGTCAGCGTAGAAATTCCCACCAAGGAAGATTGACCTGGTCGCATCGTTCCGTGCGCGCGTAATGTTTGCGCGCGCACGGATTTTCCATCACGCCTTACGATAAATTTCACTACCCTGCGCCGTAAACTCCTGCGCTTTCGCCTGCATACCTTGTTGCAAGGCTTGGTCTTCGGCGATGCCTTTAGCTTTCGCGTATTCGCGTACGTCCTGGGTAATCTTCATCGAACAAAAACTCGGACCACACATGGAACAAAAATGTGCGACTTTATGCGCCTCCTTTGGGAGCGTTGCATCGTGATATTCGCGTGCACGATCGGGATCGAGACCAATATTAAATTGATCTTCCCAGCGGAATTCAAAACGCGCCTTGGACATGGCGTTATCTCGCACCTGCGCTCCTGCATGACCTTTAGCAAGATCCGCTACATGCGCCGCAATCTTGTCCGTGATAATTCCTTCTTGTCCGGCAATCTTGAAAGTTAGGTTGCATCCTTTGATCTTGGCGCAGTCGGGCCATTTTGGATCAAGGCCAACCTGCTTGTATTGCTCCTTCTCGTAAAAAGCGTGGATAGCTTTCAAGTCCTGATCGCTCGGATGCGCTGCCGCCAAGTCAGTCACCATTTTTCGGAAAGTGCCGAACTGCTTGCGTGCCTTTTCAACGTCCCTCGGTGCATCGGTTGCTGGATGATTGAGCACGAAACCGTAGTGGTCCCATAGGAGGTGTGCCTTTTGCCAGGCGTTGCTGCCAGTTCGTTCTCGCTCCTTGGGCACCCTGAAAGGATAGGCCTCTAATCGCTTTTGTTTGTTGTGCTGACGCGTGTCCGCCAACCCATTGAATTGCCCATCTGGCATGACTGTGATCACGAACGGAATTTCCTTGAT
>JANPPH010000291.1:0-3762 GCA_031428395.1 Gammaproteobacteria bacterium | reverse complement strand
CGCGCTTGGGAATCCAGAAACACGAACGGTTCGTCCATGAGTAAAATATCGGGGTCATAAGCGAAGCTGCGCGCAACGCTGACGCGCTGGCGCATGCCGCCAGACACTTGATGGGGATAACACGTAGCGAATGCAGAAAGGCCAATTTTCTGCAAATATTGCTGGCTGATTGCGGCGGATTCGGCTGAAAGTCGAGGATTACTCTTTACCAAAAACTCAATATTCTTTTGCAATGTCATCCAGGGAAACAAGCCATGTTCCTGAAAGACCATACCGATTAATGGCGTGACAATATCGCCACACTGATCGGTGAAACGAATGCTGCCGTTGGATGGTTTCTCAAGGCCTGCGAGGGTGCGCAATAGCGTCGATTTTCCGCAACCACTCGGCCCCACCACGCAAAAA
The DNA here is from genome assembly GCA_031428395.1 of Gammaproteobacteria bacterium. Classification (GTDB taxonomy): domain Bacteria; phylum Pseudomonadota; class Gammaproteobacteria; order JAADHS01; family JAADHS01; genus JANPPH01. Next base: position 3,357 of record JANPPH010000291.1, on the reverse strand, counting down.
AATTCACCCGCTGAGATATTGAAGCTAAGGTTTTCAAACGCGGGAATACTGGCCTTAGCAACAGAAAAAATTTTAGTCAGGCCAGTAACAGAAATATGCCGTGTCTCAGACATGGCGTTTCTTTCTTTACTAGGCACCTTAAGTCCGAAACTACTTATATTTACCTAATTTCTGCACCGCGAAATCCACATAACTATGATCAACGATCACATCAATGTTGGGCAATTGCTTAACATAGCCGCGGCTGAGATACCATTGTGCATCATCTCGCATACTCTGCGTATCCATTCGACCATCGGGGTTTAAGCCAACGGGAAGCACATTATCGTAAGCTTTAGGATCAGACATTGGTGTACTTTTGGCAAGGATCGCAACGATTTCAGACCGTTTAATATTTTTTTCAAAGGCATCGTTGTAATCCCGTAGTCCCTTCACATAGGCCACCATAAAGCCCTTGGCCTTGTCAGGGTGTTTTTCCATAAATATGGGCGAATACATCATGACAGCGCTCTGCTGATTCGGGTACACCTCGTCACTACCGGCCACACGGACCGCAATATTGTTGCTTACCGCAGCGGAGACAAAGGGCTCGATTTGTACCGTGGCATCCACCGATTTATTCGTCAGCGCAATATTCATGTCCGAATACGCGAGCGTGATCAATTTGATATCTGCAAGTGACAGCCCACCTTTTTGCAAGAATTTTTCTGTCGCAATCTCCTGTGACACACCTTTGGCGGTGACGGCCATCGTCATGCCTTTAAGATCTTTAAAATCTTTATAACGCCCCGATTCGATATGATCTTTGCGTATGATCAAGGCCAAATAGCCATGCTTGGGTGTCACGGTGCCTTTGTCTGCGACGAATTTAATTGGAATGTCATTGGCAATGGCGTTATACATACCTGCCGCGACGTTACCACCGCCCACAAATAATTGGCCGCTTGCTAAAAAAGGCACCATTTCAGCACCTGAGCCCTTAAAAGGCTTGACCACAACATCCATGCCTTCATCTTTGAAATAGCCTTTTTCCTTGGCGATAAACAACGCTGCGGAGCTCATTACCGGAGAAATACCCACTGGCACCTCTAGTAGGTCTGCCGCAAAAATAGTAAAGGACTGGGACATCGTCCAGGCGAACAACGTAACCATCAAACTTTTGCGCAACATCATTCAAGTACACTCCTTCGTAATCATCACAGAGTTATAGCCATAGGCTTTTTTGGGCTTTTTTGCGGAGGTGACCCACCGATACTACCATAACATAGTCGAACGGAATCCCCCCTTCCACTAGAGCGTTGCGAAATAAATCCCTATACCACTGACCGCTAGCACAGCGCCGATAACCGCACCTGGCGTAAGGCTTTCTTTGAGAAAAAACCAGGTTAGTGGCAAGATAAACAATGGGCTAGTTGAATTTATTGCAGACGCGACGCCTGCATCGGTGTATTTGAGCGCGGCAATCGAAAGCCATGTACCTAAAAAAGCGCCAATCACTGCAGCAATAGCCATTTTTCTCCTCAGCGCTTTATTCGACAAGGGCCGCACCCAAGCAAGCAAAGCACCGGAGGCGACTCCCCACGCGGCGAGGCCGAGCAGTGCCGCAAACTGACGGATGAAGGTGGCTTGCACTGCAGACATACTTGACACACCAATCTTTGATAAGATAATGGCGGTAGCATTGGCAGCGACGAACAATAGGCCAAAAAACAGACCACTGCGCCACGCATAACGCTGCTCGTCGCGTGGTAGTCTTTCCCATAACACATAGCTAACTCCGGCTAGCGTCATGCCTAGGCCGAGCCACCCGAGCACGCTACCGCGCTCGCCCAGAAGTAGCGCCGCCAATACGGCAGTGACGACAGGGATTAGAGTTCCGCCTAGTAATGTCAGTCTTGGCCCCAGGCGAACTAAGGTGAGAAAATAGAGCGTATCGCCTAAGGCAATGCCGATCAATCCGCTGATGACTAGGGCTGTCATGCTTAGATGATCTATGACCGTGTAGCCATTGCCGATCAACAACACACCCAAGCAAGCGAATGCGACAACGCCTTTACATAAATTCATGGCGATTGCGGACATGGACTCGCCGATTTGCCGAAACAGCACGGCCGCCAGTGCCCAGCAGAAGGCTGAACCCAGCGCAAAGAGTGCGCCCAATGACGATGCTTGCATCGAAAAATCCGGCCATTCAGTCATCGTGGTGCCATGTTGTTTGATGAAACGTCATTTCTATCGGCAGCAGTGCAATTTTCAAAAGTCCGCCTTGCGCGGCAACGCGACGTAGTGCAACGCGCACGCATGTAGCCGTTAATAGAATCTTGCATTATCCTAAAAAAGGCAGTTGGAATCGTAGCGAGGGCGCTTAAGATATTGAAGATGGAATATTTTTTCGTTAAATTTTGGCGAAGCCGTAGTCACCCCTACGGTGACGAGCGCAGGGATGCGCGAAGGTAGGGCAGCGCACGACCGCATGGATGCGGGAGGTAGGGCAGCGCCGGGAGCGGCTGCCGGGGAGCAGTTGCCGAGCCAAAATTTAACAAAAAAATCTTGCAGAGTCAGCATATTAAACGTCCGCAGTAGATTCCAACTGCCGAATTTAGGATTATGATTGATACGCACGGCCAACTCGCTTCCCTTGGCCGTAGGCATCGCCAATTTTGAGGATCGCTTCATGACGGTACTTCTACCCCAATCGCTTTTTCGTCTCTGCCTCGCTGCCCTTGGCTGTCTTGGGTTGCCATTAGCCAACGCCGCAGCACCCGAAACGATCGACAATCCCAGTAAATACGAACTGGTCTACTTTGGTTTGCAGCAACAAAACCCGCCTGTGTCCAAGGTAAAGGCTCACGACAAATATTTCTGGGTCTATGATGGAGTAGTGGCGCCAACCATTCACAGTCTATTGTTTTTACAGCACATCAAAATAAATTCTGGCGAAGAAATGTTGGATATCGGCACGGGTAGCGGTATTCAATCCGTGTTTGCAGCAGACAAGGCTCGCCGTATTGTCGCCACTGACATTGATCCTAAATCCGTAGAGAATGCCCGCTACAATATCGATCGTCACGGCCTTGATCATATCGTCAGCGTGCGTCAAGGCGATATGTTTGCACCGATAAAACAAGACGAACAATTCGACGTGATTTTATTTAATGTCATTTATCCTTTTAACAATCAGTCTCAGCATTTATGGACACTGCATGAACGGTTTTTTTCAGAAGTGAAGAACTATCTAAAACCGAACGGCCGCATTTATTATCAGTCCGGCTATATCGATAATATCTCTCGCATCAAAGCTATTGTCGAGCAAAATGGCTTGCAGATTATTGAAATGAATATGGTCGCGATGTTGAA